>JASLOV010000287.1 GCA_030745285.1 Dehalococcoidia bacterium
CACCGCTGAGTGCAGCGACAGACGCGGAGCGCGGCGCTTGTCCCTTTTCTGTCCCTTTTCACGACGCCGGGATCACTGAGAGCGGCCGGGCGGGGCCGCTCTCAGCTTGGAAAAGACTGGCGCGCTCGGAAGGACTCGAACCTTAGACCTCAGCCTCCGCACGGCAGCGCTCTATCCGCTGAGCTACGAGCGCGCGTTGTGTTGGACGGCTACACCGTACGCGACGGACGCCCCGTGGGGGGAGGTTGGTGCCGAAGGCGAGACTCGAACTCGCACGAGGTAACCCTCACAGCGTCCTGAACGCTGCGCGTCTGCCAATTCCGCCACTTCGGCACTGATCCCTGCGCAGGCTCCTTTGGCTGGTGGGCGGTACTGGACTTGAACCAGTGACCTCTCGCGTGTGAAGCGAGCGCTCGTACCAACTGAGCTAACCGCCCGAGGCCGTCCGGCACGTCAGCGTAGCGCCGGGGCTCGTGCCGTTCAACATCGCGGACGGGAGAAGGGGCCGCGCGACCCTCGGTCTGTCCCGACCGTATAGCATCACCTGCGGCGCGGACGGTCCGCGACCGCTACGAAAGTGCAAGGGGGACGAGATGGCGTTGCGGCTGGGTGTGCACACGGGCCAGCAGGACATCGAGATGGACGAGCTGCGCAAGCTGTGGCAGTTCGTCGACACGAACGGGTTCGACTTCGTCTCGATCTGGGACCATTTCTATGAGGCGCCGCCGATCGACGGCATGTCGCCGGAGTTCGAGGCGGTGGCGTGTATGGCGGCGGTCGCGGCGGAGACGGAGAACGTGCGCATCGGCTGCCACGTCTTCTGCATGGGCTACCGCAACCCGGCGCTGCTGGCGAACTCGCTGATGACCATCGACCACCTCAGCCACGGACGGGTGGAGGCGGGCATCGGCGCCGGCTGGCACGTGGCGGAGCACGAGGCCTACGGCTTCCGCTTCCCGCCCGTGAAGGAGCGCATGGACCGGCTGGAGGAGGGGATGCAGGTGCTGCGCTTGCTCACCACGCAGGAGCGTTCCGACTTCGATGGCGAGTACTACCAGCTGAAGGACGCGTTGCTCTTCCCTCGGCCCGTGCAGGAGCGTATGCCGATCGTGGTCGGCGGGCGCGGCGAGCGCCGGACGCTGCGCATGGCGGCGCGCCACGCGGACGGGTGGAACGTGCCGTACATCAACGTCGAGGAGTTCGAGCGGTTGAACGGCGTGCTCGACAAGTGGTGCGAGGTCGAGGACCGGGACCCGGACTCGATCGATCGCTCGATCAACCTGCACATGCAGATGGGGGCCAACGAGCCGGATGCGGACCGCATCGCGGAAGAGCGCGGCGCGGCGCTCGAGCGTGGCGGTCGAATGCCGGCGACCGGTGCGTTGCGGGGCGCGCCGCAGCAGGCGATCGAGACACTGAAGACCTATGAACAGTCGGGGGCGGCGCGGATCAGTATCGCGATCCGTCCGCCGATCCAATGGGAGGCTTTGCAGGCCTTCGTCGAAGAGGTGATGCCGGCGGTGAAATAAGGAGATAGACGCGACGGCGCGGGGTGACCGCGCAGAGGGAGGACGGTCATGGCGGCGACAGGCGAGGCGGGCAGTGGGTATGCGCTGCGGCTGAACGTCGACTACCCGGAACAGCTCGACCGGGTGACGACGTTCTTTCGGATCTTCTGGCTGATCCCGATCTTGATCGTGCTCGGCATGCTCAACGGGGACACCGGGCCGTTCGACGGCCGAGACTTCGACCTCGGCCCGTTCGGACTGGCTGTCCGGCGCGGCTTTCTCCGGCGGGGTGCTGGCGCTGGCCCCTGGCGCGATGATCCTGTTTCGGCGGAAGTACCCGTGCTGGTAGTTCGACTGGAATGTCGAGCTGTTGCGCTTCACCAATCGCGTGTTCGCGTCGCTGGCGCTGCTGACCGACGCCTACCCGTCGACGGACGAGGAGCAGGCGGTGCACGTGGAGGTCGACTACCCGGACGTGGAGCGTGACCTGGTCCCCTGGATGCCGCTGGTGAAGTGGTTCCTGACGATCCCACATTACATCGTGCTGTTCTTCCTGGGGATCGCGGAGGTCGTGGTGATCGTGATCGCCTGGTTCGCGATTCTTTTCACGGGGCGGTATCCACGCGATCTCTTTGACTTCGTGGTGGGTGTCGCGCGGTGGCAGAATCGGGTGGCGGCCTACGCCTTCCTGATGGTGACGGACGAGTACCCGCCATTCCGCCTCTCGGAGTAGCCGCGGGTGGTGGTGAGTGCGCGCGCACGACGGGACCATGGAGACGGCCGACCTGCACTTCGCGCTGACGGAAGCCGGTACGGGTGAGGTACAGGTCAGGGTGCATGAGGCCGGCGACTACATCTTCTACTGCACGGTTCCGGTCACCGGGCGCTGGGCATGGAAGGGACACTGCGGGTCAGCTAGCGTGGCGCGAGGAGCGGACAGGTTCTGCGCGAATTCCCGCCAGATTCGAAAGAAAGTGGCCCGGCCAGAGCGGCCGGGCCACTTTCGTATGAGGGTTTCGCAGGGGGAAGCGGGGTCCCGCTCTCGTGGTGACCAAAGTCCCGCCGAACGGTGACGAGGGACCCTTCGAACCATTGAGACTGCTACTTACAATGTCCGCGCAAGGGTCCCCTCCCTTAAACGGCGTGCCGCCCGGGTAACCGCGGGGCATGTCAGAGACGCCGGTGCCGAGGTTCTGCCTCAGCGCCGGTGTCTTTTCTTGTGGCCCGTTGCTCCTCTCTGAGCCGGCAATCCCAGACCGGTCGCGGCTATACTCCGCCCTCGAACGGCCTTCGCGTCGCTGGTGGCCGCCTGACGCCTGGACGTCGGTGCATGAGCGTGACCTCTGGAGGCGCAGCAGTGGGGGTGGGGCGATGACCGTGTCAGACGACGACCGCGAGCGTTGCCCGTGGCCGGGCGATGACGCGCTGATGCGCCAGTACCACGACAGCGAGTGGGGCGTTCCGCTGCACGATGACCGGCGGCTGTACGAGTTTCTGATCCTCGAGGGCGCGCAGGCCGGGCTGAGCTGGCAGACGATCTTGCGCCGGCGCGAGGGCTACCGCGCGGCGCTTGAGGGATTCGACTTCGAGCGGGTGGCGCAGTACGGCGAGGGCGAGGTCGCTCGCCTGCTGGCGGACGAGGGCATCATTCGCAACCGCGCGAAGGTGCGGTCCGCGATCCAGAACGCCGGGGCCTTCATCGAGGTGCGCGGGGAGTTCGGGTCGTTCGATACGTTCATCTGGCAGTTCGTGGACGGCGAACCTCGGCAGAATGGGTTCACCTCCCTGGACCAGATTCCGCCGGAGACGGAACAGTCGAAGGCGATGAGCAAGGAGTTGAAGCGCCGCGGCTTCAACTTCGTCGGTCCCACGATCTGCTACGCACAAATGCAGGCGACGGGAATGGTGAACGACCACCTTGTGAGCTGCTTCCGCTACTGCGAGGTGGCCGGGTAGCCTCCCCTCCCAGCGCCGGAGTGCGGGGGACAGCGCCCGGAAGGCACCGGGACGGCGCTGGCCGGCTGCTCGATGAGCGGGCCATGAGCGTGCATGACCGAAGCTTTCCCCAGCGCGCACCTCAGATACGATGGGGGTGAAGCGGGTATGCGGGTGGAGGCGGGCCGATGGCCGAGTCGCAGGACAGTTTCGGCGCGCGGGCGTCACTTGAACTCGCAGGCGAGCAGCGCGAGGTGTTCCGACTGGGCCTAGCCGCCGAGGCGCTGGGCCTCGACCTCGCCCGGCTGCCGATGACGATGCGGGTGCTGCTCGAAAACCTGCTGCGCAACGAGGACGGGCGCAACGTCACGCACGAGCAGATCGAGGCGCTGGCGGCGTGGGACCCGATGGCGACGCCGGATCGCGAGCTGGCGTTCACGCCGGCGCGGGTGCTGCTGCAGGACTTCACCGGCGTGCCCACGATCGTCGACATGGCGGCAATGCGCGACGCGATGGCGGAGATGGGCGGCGACCCGTCCCGCATCAACCCCGTGCAACCGGTCGACCTCGTGATCGACCACTCCGTACAGGTGGACGAGTTCGGGTCGAACGTGGCGTTCGTCGCCAACATTGACCGCGAGTACGAGCGTAACGAGGAGCGCTACCGCTTCCTGCGCTGGGGCCAGGGGGCGTTCGAGGGGCTGCGGGTGATGCCGCCGGACACCGGCATCGTGCACCAGGTGAACCTGGAGTACCTCGGGTCGTGCGTGATGGCGCGCGATGGCGCGGCCTACCCGGACACGCTGGTCGGCACGGACTCGCACACGACGATGATCAACGGCCTCGGCGTGGTCGGATGGGGCGTCGGCGGCATCGAGGCGGAGGCGGCGATGCTGGGGCAGCCGGTGTCGATGCTGATGCCGCAGGTGGTGGGCGTGCGGCTCACCGGCCGCCTGCCGGAGGGCACGACCGCAACCGACCTGGTGCTGCGGGCGACGGAGCTACTGCGCGGCCGCGACGTCGTCGGCAAGTTCGTCGAGTACTTCGGGGAGGGGATGGCGGATCTGCCGCTGGCGGCGCGCGCGACGATCGCGAACATGTGCCCGGAGTACGGCGCGACGGTGGGCTTCTTCCCCGTGGACGACGAGACCCTGGCATACCTGCGCTTCAGCGGGCGAGACGAGGCGCAGGTCGCGCTCGTGGAAGAGTACTGCCGCGAGCAGCAGCTGTTCCGGCTCGACGGTGCGCCGGACGCGCAGTACAGCGAGGTGGTCGAGCTGGACCTCGCCACCATCGAGCCGGCGATCGCAGGCCCGAAGCGCCCGCAGGATCGCATCCTGTTGAGCGAGGCGAAGACGGTCGCGCGGGAGTGGATCTCCGAGGAATCCGCGGCCGGCGCGTCGGCCGACACGATTGTCGTCGCCGATGGCGGCGACAGCTACGAGGTGAAGAACGGCGCGGTGGTGATCGCGGCGATCACCTCGTGCACGAACACCTCGAACCCGGAGCTGATGATCGGCGCCGGGCTGCTGGCGCAGAAGGCCGTGGAGCGGGGGCTGACGAAGCCGCCGTGGGTGAAGTCGAGCCTGGCGCCGGGCTCGAAGGTGGTGACCGACTATCTGAACGAGGCCGGGCTGACCTCAGCGCTCGACGCGCTTGGCTTCAACCTCGTCGGCTATGGCTGCACCACCTGCATCGGCAACTCCGGACCGCTGCACCCGCCGGTGGCGGACGCGGTCGAGCAGGGGCACTTGGCGGTGGCGTCGGTGCTCTCGGGCAACCGCAATTTCGAGGCGCGCGTGCACAACGACGTGCGCGGCAACTACCTGGCATCGCCGCCGCTGGTGGTGGCGTACGCGCTGGCCGGGAGCATCGATATCGACCTCGTGAACGAGCCGCTGGGCGAGGGCTCGGACGGCCCGGTCTACCTGCGGGACATCTGGCCATCGCAGCAAGAGGTCGCCGCGGTGGTGCGCGACTCGGTGCAGTCGGAGATGTTCCGCTCCGAGTACGCCAACGCCTTCGAGGGCGACGAGCGCTGGAAGGCGCTGGAGGTGCCGTCCGGCGACCGCTACGCGTGGGAGGAGACATCGACGTACGTGCGTCGGCCATCGTTCCTGGAGAACGTGCCGGCAACACCGGAGCCGCTGACCGAGGTGGCCGGTGCGCGCGCGCTGCTCATGCTCGGCGACTCGGTGACGACCGACCACATTTCGCCGGCGGGCAACATCGCCGAGGAGAGCGCCGCGGCCGAGTACCTGATGGCGAAGCAGTGGGACGAGGACGTCGCGGAGACGGGCTTCAACACCTACGGCGCGCGGCGCGGCAACCACGAGGTGATGGTGCGCGGCACGTTCGCGAACGTGCGGCTGCGCAACGGCCTGGTCGAGCGCGAGGGCGGCTGGACGCAGCACCTGCCGGACGGCGAGGAGATGCTGATCTTCGACGCCTCAGAGCGCTACCGCGAGGAGGGCGTGCCGCTGATCGTGCTGGCCGGGCAGGAATACGGGACGGGTTCGTCGAGGGACTGGGCCGCGAAGGGCCCGGCGCTGCTGGGCGTGCGCGCCGCGATCGCGCAGAGCTACGAGCGCATCCATCGCAGCAACCTGATCGGGATGGGCATCCTGCCGCTGCAGTACGGCGAAGGCGAGAGCGCGGAATCGCTAGGCCTGACGGGCCGCGAGCAGTTCGACATCGAAGGTGCCACGGAGGCGCAGCCGGGCCAGTCGCTGGCGGCGCGGGCGATCGCGGAGGACGGGACGGAGACCTCGTTCACCGTGCGTTGCCGCCTCGACACGCCGGTGGAGGCGGAATACTACCGCCACGGCGGCATCCTGCCGTTCGTGCTGCGGGAGCTGCTGGAGGGGTAGCCCTCACCCCCGGCCCCTCTCCCATCGGGCGAGGGGAGTTCGAAGTGCCGGCGCGTGTTGGGCAGAAGGTGGTGACAGCACGAGTGTAGTGGTCAAGCCTCTCGCGCCTCCGTAGTATCCCGGCTGCCGGGCGGTGCAGCCGGTGCCCGTGCTGCGGAGGGACGATCGATGGCCGATTCGGGGCAGGGCCCTTCGACAGGCTCAGGACGAGCGACTTCGGCGGGGCCGGGTCAGGCGGACGGGGGCGCGGCGCCGGGGGCGCTGGCCGGGGTTCGGGTGCTGGAGTTCTCGCAGATCGTGGCGGGGCCGGTGTGCGGCATCAATCTCTCCGACCTGGGCGCGGAGGTGATCAAGGTCGAGCCGCTGGAGGGCGAGCAGACGCGGCGCAGCGGCGCGGTGGTGCCGCTGAACGGCAAGGGCTTCCAGGCGCTGAACCGCGGCAAGCTCAGCCTGGCGCTCAACGCCGCCGACGAACGTGCGCGCGAGGTGGTCTACCGGCTGATGCCGTCCATCGACGTCGTCACGATCAACTACCGGCTGGGGGTGGCGGAGCGGCTGGGGATCGACTACGAGACGCTCTCCGCGATCCGGCCGGACCTGATCTACTGGCAGAACACGGGCTTCGGGAAGGACGGGCCGGAGGCGTACCGGGCAGGCTCGGACATCGTGGCGCAGGCCTACTCCGGGTTGATCGTGGCGGACGGCAAGGTAGACGACGACGGCGCGCCGGTGCAGGTGTCGCTGCCGATCGCGGACCAGGCGACGGGGATCGCGGCGGCGATGGCGATCTGCGCGGCGCTCTTCCATCGCGAGCGGACGGGCGAGGGGCAGGTGATCGACACCTCGCTGCTGCGCACGGGGATGTTCCTGCTGGGCGGGGCGGTGATGCGGGAGCCGGTGCAGGACGTGGCGGTGCGCGACTCGCTTGTCGCGGAGATGGACGAGGTGCGGTCGGCGGGCGGGTCGTATGACGCGATTCTGGGAGTGCGACAGCAGCTACGTCGCATGCGCGCGGCGTTCCGGCTGTTCTACGGCGGATACCGCACGAAGGACGGCGCTCTCGTGCTGGGGGCGCTGACGAAGGCGAACCGCGAAGGCATGCGCCGGGTGCTGGGCGTCGAGGAGGAACGCAGCGACGAGCCCGACTACGACGCGCGCGCGCCGGAGAGCCTGGCCGAGGCCGACCGCTGGCTCGAGCTGATCCGCGCGAAGATGCTGACGCGGCCGACCGCGGAGTGGGTCGCCGATTTCGATGCGGCCGGGGTGCCGGTGACTGCGGTGCAGCTGCCGGAGGAGATGGCGGACGACCCGCAGGTGCTGGCCGACGGCATGATGTGGGAGCTGGAGCACGAGATCACCGGGCCGCAGCGGGTCCCGGGGCCGATCTTTATGATGTCGAAGACCCCGACGGCCGCGAGCCGGGCCGCCCCGGCACTGGGCAGCGACAACGACGCGCTGCTGACGGAGGCGGGATTCGACGCAGCCGAGATCGCTTCGCTACGACGGGACGGGGCTGTGCTATAGCCGCGACAGGCGCGACGACCCCGATCGCCGCCCGGGGGTGGGCATGACCGAGGACGCCGGCTCGGCCGCTTCGGGGGCTGCGGGTGTTCCGGGTGCACGCCGCTGGGAACCGGGCGAGACGGTGGTGCTGCGCTACCTCACGCGTGACGGATCGCCGGGGATGGCGTGGCCCTACCACGTCGTCGAGGACCGGGATGACCTGCTGGCGCTGCACATCCCCCGGGGGTCGACGTACAAGCGCTGGCGGCGGCCCCCCGTCGACGAACAGGGCAACTACCTCGCTGCGCGCGGGCTCGGCGACGACACTTGGCGTCGCGATGTGCTGCGGCTGATGTTCCCCGGACAGCACCACTCGGTGTGGCTGTTCTGGAGCGACGACGACGAGCGCCGCTTCTCCGCCTACTACATCAACATGGAGGAGCCGTTCCGGCGGACGTCGATCGGCTTCGACACCAACGACCACACGCTCGACATCGTCGTTTCGCCGCAGTTCGAGTGGCGCTGGAAGGACGAGGAGGAGATGGCGGAGCGGGTGCGGGCCGGCGTCTACGGCGTCGAGTTCGCCGATGCGGTCCGGGCCGAGGGCGAGCGGGTGATCGCTGCGCTGGAGCGCCGCCGGTCCCCGTTCTCGGACGGGTGGGAGCAGTGGGCGCCGCCGTCGAACTGGGGTGTCCCGGAGCTGCCGGACGGCTGGGACGAGGCCACGGTGGAGCTGTGGGACCGTCGAGAGTGGGCCTACGGGGATATTGCTCGGTAGGCCGGTGCGCACCGGTCCGCTCGTGGTGAGCCTGTCGAGTCATCGCCCGTACGCACCGTTGGCGTGTCACCCTTCGACGGGCTCAGGGTGAGCGAGGGTGGGGTCAGGGGCCGCTGCCGCCGGCCGGATCGGGCGCCGCGCCGGCAGTGAGCGGCTGTGCGTCAGCCTCGTGCCTGGGCCGGGCGGGGGGCTTCGGCGGTGCGGCGAAGTAGAAGAAGGCGGAGCCGAGGCCGGCGAGGATGGCGAGGATGGCGAAGGCCATCTTGTAGCTGTCGGTCTGGTCACGGAGGATGCCGGCGAAGAGCGGACCGGCGATCATGCCGAGCATCACGATCATCGAGGAGAACCCCATGATTGTGCCGAAGTGGGTGCGGCCGAAGTAGTCGGCGCGCATGGCCTGCATGAGCGGGCCGCGCAGGCCCCAGGCGATGCCGTGCAGGGGGACGAAAGCCCAGACCATCAATACGTTCGTCGCGAAGGCCAGCATCAGCAGGCCCGCCATGTGGCCGCCCATGGCGACGACGACGACGTAGCGCTTGGTGAAACGGTCGCCGAAGAGGCCGCCGAGAATCTGCCCGCTGAGCTGCATCAACGGCAACGCCCCGCCGACGAAGCTCGCCTGTTGCAGGGAGAAATCGAGCGATTCCGTGAGGTGCAGGGAGAGATGCACCATCACGGCGCCGACGACCAGCAATGACGCGCTGTGTCCGAGCGAGATCAGCCAGAAGGCGGGGGTGCGCAGGGCCTCGCGCACGGTCAGGTCCTCCCGCTTGCGGAGGTCGTCGCCGTCCTCGGAGTCCGCGGTCAGCGCGGGGTCGATGCCGTCGACGTGCTCGCCGATGTCCTCCGGGCGGTGGTGGATCACCTGCGAGAGCGGCAGGCCGACGGCGAGCACGATCACGCCGGAGGCGAAGGCGGTGCCGCGCCAGCCGAAGTTGGTGAGCGAGTAGACGATCACGGGTGTGAGCAGCCCGCCGACGGCGAAGCCGGCCTGCGAGAAGGCGAGCGCCATCGATCGTTTCGCGGCGAACCAGTTGACGATGGCGGTGGTGATGGAGAGGAAGCCGCCGAGGCTGGAGCCGAAGGCGACGAGGAAATAGAAGCCGAAGAACTGCATCGGCGTCTGGATCTGGCTGAAGAGCATGAAGCCGACGCCGAAGAGCACGGTGCCGACGCGGATCACGTTGCGGGGGCCGAAGCGGTCGATCGCCCAGCCCTGAATCGGGCCGAGGAAGCCGCTCTCCGCGCGCGTCATGGAGAAGGCGGCGGAGATCATGGTGGCGCTCCAGCCGAACTCTTCTCGGAGGAGGACGGAGTAGTTCGTGAAGGCCTGCATGAGCAGGCCCGAGTGGAGCATCTGGATCACGCCGCCGGCGCCGACGATGCGCCAGCCGTAGAAGCGAGGGACGCGGGGGAGCTTCACGTCAGCGCCGTCGCGGGCTGGAGCCGGTGGCGCGATCGGCGCCCGGCGGGCTGCCGCCGCGTGACCCGGCCGCGTGCATGCTAGCCGTCGATGAGTGCGCGGCAGGCGATCGCGCGGGCGAGCTCGTCGTTCGCTTCGCGCAGGGTGCGGGCGAGCATGGGCAGGGCGTCACCGCTGGCGGCGAGGACGCGCGACGCCCGGTCGAGGGTGTCCTGTTCGGCACGGTATGAGGGGTAAAGGGCGCCGAAGAACGTGCTGGCGAATTCGTTATCGTGCTCTTCGAAGATGCGGGGGAGCTGGTCGAAGAACGGCTCCACGAAGGGCTGGAGCAGGTCACGCTGAGCCCACCAGTGAAAGCCGCTCATGGCGGCGGCGGTGAGGTGGAGCGAGCCGTAGGAGTCCTGGCCGTCCTGCGTGAAGCGCCGCCACGCTGCGGCCTTCACGTCCGCGTCCGGGACGGAGACTTCTGCTCGCCGCAGGGCGCGCTGGCCGCGGTCTGAGGGGTCGCGCTTCTGCTCCGCATCGAGCCGGGCCTGTGCGCCGTCGATGCCGTAGCCGACGTGGCGCAGGGCGATGTCCCAGCGCATGTTCTGGTCGACGGTGAAGCCGGGGACGGAGAGGTCGCCATCGGCAAGACGGGCGCAGAGAGCGATGTCATCGACGTTCACGGCGAGCCCGACCAGGGTGCGCCCCCAGACGATCTGTAGGTCGCCGGCGGGGGCGTCGTTCAGCGCCTGCCAGGCGAGCTCGAAGAAGCGATGTGCACTCTCCTCGCGCAGGCGGTCCGGCAGGTACCGCGCGATCGAAGCCTGGACGTTCATCAGCACGGACTCGATCAGCTCGAGATCGGTCTCGGTCGTGATCTTGGCGGCCGCGAGGTCGATGTAGTCGGTCGACTTTAGTTGCCGGTCGCGCACCATGTTCCAGAGCGACTGCCAGATGATCTGGCGCAGCAGCGCGTCATCGACGCGTTCGAGGTTGTCGCGCAGGTAGTCGAGGGTCGCGCCGTCGAGCGCGATCTTCACAAAGTCGTGGTCGTTGTGGTTGGGGACGACGATGGCGGGTGCGGGCCGGCCAACGGCGTCCGGGATGTCTGCCTCGAGACCGTCGATCTCGGCGGGCAGGGTGTCGATTACGAGCGCGCCGTTCTCCTCTCGGCCGAGCGCGACGTCCATGTGGTGGGGGCGGATCGTCGGGTACTCGGCGGGGGCGGTCTGGGTGAGCCGCATCGCGCTGACGCGCTCGCCGTCCTGCTCCCAGTCTGCGGCGATGGTGTTGAGCGAGGGCGTCTCGAGCCAGAGTTCGGTCCAGCGGTCGAGGTCGCGTTCGGTGCCGAGCTGGAGGGCCTCCACGAACTCGGAGAGGCGGGTGTTGCCGAAGGCGTGACGGCGGAAGTAGCGCTGCATGGCCTCGCGGAACTCGTCCATGCCGAGCACGGCGACGAGCTGCTTGATGGCGGAGGCGCCCTTGGCGTAGGTGATGCCGTCGAAGTTGAGGAAGGTCTGGTCGGTGTCCTCGACCTCGCCGGCGATGGGGTGCGTAGTGACCAGTTGGTCCTGGCGGTAGGCCCAGGCCTTGCGCCGGTTGAAGGCCTGCCATGCGGTCTTGAACTTCGTCGCCTCGTAGGTGGCAAGGTGGGCCATGTACTCCGCGAAGCTCTCGTTCAGCCAGAGGTCGTTCCACCAGCGCATGGTGACGAGGTTGCCGAACCACATGTGGGCCATCTCGTGGAGGATGACGTCGGCGCGGGTGGCGCGCTGGGTCTCGGTCGGCGGATCGCGGTAGATGATGAATTCGTTGTGGGTGACGGCGCCGACGTTCTCCATCGCGCCGGCGTTGAACTCCGGCACCGCGATCTGGTCGTACTTCACGAAGGGGTAGGCGTAGTCGAAGAACGAGGAGAAGAAGTCCAGCCCCTGCTTCGTCAGCTCCCAGATCTCATCGATGTCGACGTGCTTGACCAGTGACCTGCGGCAGAAGAAGCCGATCGGGATCTCGCCGTGCTGCTCGCGGAAGGCGTGGTAGGGGCCGGCGATCAGGGCGAAGAGGTAGGTGCTGAAGGGGGCGGTGGTTTCGAAGGCGTGACGGATGCGGCCGTCATCGAGCCGCTCGACGGAACTCTCGCGGCCGTTGGCGATCAGCTCCCAGCCCTCGGGGGCGGCGACGCGGAGGGTGTACTCGGCCTTGATGTCGGGCTGGTCGAAGCAGGGGAAGAGGCGGTGCGTGGCGTAGGGCTCGAGGTTGGTGTAGAGGTACTCCTCGCCGTCCTCCGGGTCGACGAACTTGTGGAAGCCGTCGCCGCCGTGGTCGAACTCGTTGGAGTAGACCGCGATGACGGTGTTGTGGGTGCCGAGTGCGGCGGCGGGCAGGCGCAGGCGGTAACCCTCGAGCACCGTCTCGATCTCCTCGCCGTTCAGCTCGATGCGCTCGATGTTGCCGATGCGGGCATCGAGCAGGATGTCGTCGCGGCCGGTGAGCTGGAAGCGGATGGTGACCGAGCCGCGGTAGGAGTCGGCGCCGGCGGCGAGGCTGAGATCGATCTCGTAGCTGACGTGGGAGACGCGGGCGTCGCGGGCCTTCGCCTCGTCGCGGGTGAGCACGTCTCGGGCTGGCACGGGTGCGGTCATGGGCCGTCCCTTCGAACGTAAGGGCGGAGTGAGGCAGAAGCATCATCTTAGCGAACGGTGGCGTTGGCGAAAGTAGGGCGATGGTAGGGCGGGAGGCGGGAGGGGCGTCGCGGGAGGGCCGGGACCTCCGGGGGCTGCCCCACGTCGGCGAGTTGGGGTAGAGTACGCGCGCCCGATGGGGTGAACGCGCATGTGACCTACGAGGAGTTGGTATGGCTTCGGCAGAAGAACTCAGAGGCGAGATCAAGTCCGGCTACGATGAACTGCGCGAGGCGATCGAAGGCTCGTCGTCGCATTGGGACTCGGCCCGGCTGGGGATCGAGAGCGTGTTGCGCAGCGAGCTCGACCTGGCGGTCACGGTCGCCGAGACGATGGAAGCGCTGCGGTTGCCGGAACGGCAGCAGTTCGCGCTGGAGAGCGTCGACGAAGCGCTGACGGCGCTGGCGACGGTGTCAGAGACCAGCAGCAAGATCTTCGGCTACGTCGAGGACCGCGACATGGTGAAGACCACCCCGGTGATGGAGAACATCGGCGGGGTGATGGAGGCTGCGGCGGACCAGGCGAAGGGCTCGGCCGCGACGATCAAGGCCGGATCGTAGCCCGCACGTGAGGCTTGCACTCAGGTTCGTACGCACGGCGCGCTGTGGAGGACACTGATGGCATCGCTGGAAGAGCTGCGGGCGCAGATCAGCGCCGGACATGAGGCGCTGCGTGAGGCGATCACCGGCGCCGGCGAGGTGTGGGAACGGGTGCCCGCAGACGGCGCCGAAGGGGAAGAGAGCTGGTCGCCGCGTCAGGCGTCCGAGCACGTGATCGGCGCTGTCTCGTTCTTCGCGATCGGCATTGCGACCGCCACCGGGCAGGACGGGCCGGAGCGCCCGGAGGGCCTCTCGCTGGCGACGCCGGACGACGCACTGCCGGCGCTGGCAGCGGCAGTCGAGACGTCCGACCGGGTGTTCGGAGCGCTGTCCGATGGGGACATGTCGACGGAGACGGGCCGCGGGGGCACGGTGGAGAGCCTGCTCGAGATCGCGGCCGATCACGGCATGAACCACGCGCAACAGATCACGGCCGCCTCGTAGGGACGTCCGCGCGCAACGCGCGAGTGAACAAACAGAGGGGCGCCGTTAGGCGCCCCTCTGTTGTATCTGCGGCTGAGCCTCGCTGAGGCTACATCTCCATCTTCTTCTCGCCGGAGAGATAGCCCTGCGCGTCTTCGGCGAACTCCAGGCGGCAGCCGGTGCCGCAGAAGTAGTAGGTCGTGCCCTCGTGGTCGTGGGTGCCGCCCCCCGGGTTCTTGGTGTCGACGTCCATGCCGCAGACCGGGTCGGTGGCGGTCGATGAGCCGCGGAACATGTCGAGCAGTTTGCTGACCATTGGTACATGCCTCCTCGTGTGGTGAGTGCCGACAGGATATGCCCTCCGTGACGCCAGCGCGCTCGCGTGCGCGCCGTTAGGACGAGGGCGGCGTGTCCCCGGCGTCGCCCCGGATGCGCCAGAGGCGGAGGTAGGCGGTGACGACGAGGGTGATGGCGAGGCCGAACCACGTGACGGCGTATTCGAGATGGGCGACATCGTCGTCGAAGGCGAGGTAGCCCTGCACGGGCAACGCCGCCGGCGGGGCGAGCAGGGCGCGCTCGATCAGCCGCCCCTCGATCACGCCCCACGGCTGGACGGGGTAGGACAGGCCGGCGGCCATCGACGGCGGGTGGAAGCGCGTCCATGTCCCGGCCGCCGTCAATGTGGCCGTTACGGGGGAGAGGTCGCGCGCGAGGCCTTCGATGCTGCCGGCGGCCTCGGCGGAGAGCAGCGCGACGACGCGGTCGCGCTCACTGGTCGGGTACCAGCCGCGGTTGACGAGCACCGCGGCCCGACCGTCGAGCAGTAGCGGCACGACCAACTCTTCGCCGAGGATGCTGAAGCGGAAGCGGTTGCCCAGCGTGAAGGTGTGCTCGAAGTCCCAGCGGCCGTCCAGCCGCACGCGACGGTAGTCGAGCTCTTCGGGCGGGAGCGCGACCGCGGTGGCGGCATCGAGCGGGGCGGCGGCGATGGCTGCGTCGCGGCGGTCTTCGAGGTCCTGCTTGAAGTCGTGGCGGCCAAGCTGCCAGACGCCGAGGGCGGCGAGAAAGAGGAAGCCGAACACGAGGGCGGGAATCATGACGCGAGGCGGCAGCCGGAGGGTCATCGCGTGCCGTCCATCGCTTCCGCTGCTCGCTGGGCCGACTGTCGGCTACGCGGACGCCGCGGGGAAGTCAGACGTAGCCGCACCAGTGTCGCAACCTTCGGCGATCGGGGGGCCGCAGGCAGCGCAACTACTCGAGTGAAGCTGCGCCGTCGAGGGCCTCGTCCCAGCCGATGCCTTCTGCGATCTTCGCGCGGTAGCCCATGACGAGGCGAGCCCAGTTGAAGCCGAGCGCTGCGACCAGGCGCCCGGCGCGGCCGTAGAGCGCGACGAAGCGGTCATCGTCGACGGCGCCGTGCGCGACGCGGACCTCGTCGTCCGGGCGGGCATGGCCGACGAACTGGATCCTGGTGTCGTACTGGTTGGACCAGAAGTAGGGGACCGAGGAGAAGGGCTCAGCGGCGAGCGGGCCGGCAAGCAAATTGCGGGCGGCGGCGCGGCCCTGCTCGACGGCGTTGGTCCAGTGCTCGACCCGCATCTGCTCTCCGTACTGCCTGTTGTGCCAGCTGGCGACATCGCCCGCGGCGAAGATGCCAGGGACGTTGGTCGCGCAGGTGGCGTCGCAGACGATGCCGTTGTCGAGCACGAGGCCGGAGCCTTCCAGCCAGGCGGTGTTGGGGTCGACGCCGACGCCGACCACGACGACGTCTGCCTCGATGCTCGATCCGTCGCCGAGCCGGACCCGCTCGATGCGCGCCGATCCGTCGAAGTCCTCGACGGCGACGCCGAGGCGGAGGTCGACGCCGTGGGCGGTGTGAAGGGCGGCGCAGACGCGGCCCATCGCCGCACCGATGGCGCGCTCCAGCGGAACCGGTGCGGCTTCCAGCACGGTGACATCGAGCCCGCGCCCGCGGGCGACGGCCGCGACCTCCGCGCCGATGAAGCCGGCACCGACGACGGCGACCCGCGGGCCGGCCTCGAACTCCCGGCGCAGCGCGAGGCAGTCTTCGAGTGTGCGAAGAGTGTGTATGCCGTCGAGTTCGGGGGTGGCGGGCAGCGTGCGCGGCGATGCACCGGTGGCGATGATCAGGCCGTCGTAGCCGACGCTCTCGCCACTCTGGAGCTCGAGCGTGCCCGCCGTGGCATCGAGCCGTGCCGCCGCGCGGCCGAGGAGAAGGTCGAGCTTGAGTTCGTCGTAACGCTCGGGTATGCGCAGGGCGGTGGATTGCCCGTCGCGGTCGCCGGCCAGCACCTGTTTGGAGAGCGGCGGGCGATCGTACGGCAGGTGCGCCTCGGCGCCGACCAGCGTGACGGCGCCCTCGAAGCCGGCTTCGCGCAGCGCCTCGGCGGCGCTGAGGCCGGCCAGCGAGGCCCCGACGATGGCGATGCGGTCGAGCCCGGCACGGCGGGCGTCGAGGTCAGGCGCGGCGGTCACCGCAGGCATGTCAGGCTGGCCGGCTCAGTCGTCCTCGATGCTGATCGCGCCGGTCGGGCACTGGCGCACGGCATCCTCGATCAGCGATCGGACGTCCTCGGGCGGGTGCTCGTCGAGCACGTAGAGAAAGTTGTCGTCCTTCACCTCGAAATACTTCGGGGCGACGCCCATGCAGATGGCGTTGCTGTCGCACTTGTCGAAGTCGACGACGATGTTCATGGGACCCCTCCTCATCTACCGAGCAGCGAGGATACTGCCGCCCGTCGCGGCTCGTACAGCGCCTCGCTTCAGGGGCTTCGGCGGGACTCGGACGATGTCTGGCCGCGACGGGCGCGCCCGTGTGAGCGCGATCACGACCGCCCGGGCGCGGTTGCGGTTGAGTAGCGGTAGCGGCTTCCGCACGCAATGACCGGGGAGGGCACGTGAGCAGCGCTCGCAGACGGCGGCAGCAGCGGCGGGCGGGTGGACGCGCCGCACGACATCAGCAGGCGCGCCGGGGGGCGCGACGGCGGCCGGTGAACTGGAAGGCCTGGCTGGGCTGGGGCGCGATGGCGTTCGTGCTCGGCGGCATCGCCTTCGTGATCATCCGCGGTCCCGGCCAGTCGACGGAGAACCCGGCCCTAGCGGCGCTTGCGGAGGAGAGCAGCGGCGGCCCCGTACGGGTGCTGACCGGCTCCGCCCACACCGTCTACCACTCGACGCTGCCGGTGCCGTCGCGGGCGGCGCCGCGTGCGGACGGCAAGACGACGCTGATCTGGTTCTCGGGCACGTGGTGCGAGTTCTGCGAGCGCATGGAGCCGTTCGCGCACAACACCGCCAGCCGGTTCAGGGACCGTCTCGTCTTCGCGGAGAAGTCGGTCGACCACGACCGGACGGCCGCCTCGCTATACACCGTGCGGGGGACGCCGACGTTCGTGCTGGTTGACCCGGTCGGAGACGAGATCACACGCTTTCACTACCAGACGAGCGCCTCAGCCTTTGCTGACATCATTCTGTCAGCTCTCGGCCTCTTCGATGGTTAGATTCGCCTCGGGCCGGTGGCGGTCTGCGGCGCGCCGGAGCGGGAGGTACCATTTCGACGGCTCGTCGGATTCCGTCGTCACGGTCGCCCTGTGAGCGGATGCGGGCCGTGGAGGCGTACATGCGCCGCTTCGCCCAGACAGACATGGGGCTGGCACGAGCCTCCAACCAGGACGCGGCATTCGTGCGGGCCCTGAACGGTTCAGAACTGCTGATGGTTGCCGATGGCATGGGCGGCCCGCCGGCCGGGCACGTCGCGAGCGCCTTCGTTGTGGCGGCGTTCGAGCAGATGCCGTCGAGCGACGTACCGCCCGAAGAGGCGATGCGAGCCGCCGTTGACCGGTCACGCGAGGCGATCGAGTCGGACATCGTGGAGCATCCCGAGCGACAGGGTATGGGGTCGACCGTCGCCGCGGCCGTGGTGGAGCACGGGCAGGCGTGGATCGCGAACGTGGGCGATAGCCGTGTCTACCTCTGGCGCAAGGGCCAACTCTCCCAGCTGAGCGAGGATCACTCAGTCGTCGCGCAGGGCGTCCGCGAAGGCTGGGTCGACCCGGCGATGGCCCGCATCGATCCGCAGCGCCACATGCTGACGCGGGTGATCGGCGGCCAGACGACGGGCGAGCAGAGCGCACCGTTCATCGATGGGCCGTTTGAGCTGGATGGCCAGTGCGCGTTGTTGATGGTGACCGATGGCGTGAGCGGGGTGCTGGAGGACGAGGCGATCGTGGGCATCGTTGCCGCGCATCGTGGCGCGGAGATCGCGCGTCAATTGATCGCGTCCGTGCACGAGGCGGGTGCGCCGGACAACATTGGCATCGCGCTGCTGGACGAGCGTCTGTAGAGTCCGCTGGCGTGACGCACGCACGCCGGCTCCCGGTCCTGCTGTTGATGTCCGTGCTGGGCGCGGCCGCATGCGGCGGCGGCCAGGACCCGCCGCCCCCCGTACCGGCTACAACGACGGTGCAGACGGACGCGACGGCGACGCCGTCGCCGTCCGCTTCACCCTCGCCGGCCGCGCGGTCCGAAGTGACGCCATCGCCGACGGTCGCGGCGAGTGTCGCCGCGACCGCAACCGCCACGCCGGCTCCCTCGCCCCCGCCGCCGGCAACGGCTACCGCGACCGCGTCCTCGGCACCGACCGCGACACCTTCGACCGGCGGGGCGCTGGCGGAGACGCCGCCGCGGGTTGCGCTCCAGCCTGCCTTCGGGCGGACATTCTTCGAGCGCCCGGTCGACCTGGGGCCATACCCCGGTGGCCGCGTCTTTGTAGTGGAGCAGGACGGGCGGGTGCTGCTGTTGACGCCGGGGCAAGAGGGGAGCAGCGAGCTGCTGGACCTGAGCGGGCGCGTGCTGCGGTCCGGCAACGAAGAAGGCCTGCTCAGCGTCGCCCTGGACCCGGAGTTCGCCTCGAACGGGTTCGTCTACGCGTACTACTCGGCGGGCGGACCCCGGCGCAGCGTGCTCGGGCGATTCACGGTCCCGCCGGGGACCGACGTGGCGAGCGAGGGCAGCGAACTGATCGTGCTGGAGGTGGAGCAGCCGTTCGAGAACCACAACGGCGGAGCGGTGCGCTTCGGGCCGGACGGCCTGCTCTACCTCGGCCTCGGCGACGGCGGGTCGGGTGGGGACCCGCTCGGCAACGGCCAGGACCCCTCGACGCTGCTCGGGTCGGTGGTCCGAATCGATGTGCGCGGGGCCTCGGCGACTGCGCCGTACGCCGTCCCGGCGGACAACCCGACGTTTGACGCCGCACTGAACGCGAGGCCGGAGGTGTGGGCCTACGGGCTCCGCAATCCGTGGCGCATGGCGTTCGACAGCGCGACGGGAGCACTCTGGCTCGCCGATGTCGGTCAGAACGCCATCGAGGAGATCGATGTCGTGACGGCGGGCGGGAACTACGGGTGGAACCGGCTGGAGGGGGACGCCTGCTACTCGCCGCGCTCGGGCTGCGAGCGGCCGGGCATGACGGAGCCGGTGGCGACGTACACGCACGCGGACGGCTGCTCGGTGAGCGGCGGGGCGGTCTACCGGGGGAGTGCGACGTCATCGCTCGTGGGGTGGTACGTCTACGGCGACTTCTGCTCGGGCACGGTGTGGGGATTGCCGACGGACGGATCGGGCGGGCCGGTCGTGCTGGCGGAGACGGACACCAACGTCTCATCGTTCGGGGTCGACGGGGACGGCGAGTTGTACATGCTCGACTTCGGGGTGATCTTCCGGTTCATGGAGGTGGAGTGATGCTGCCGGTGCTGATCGCAGTCTTCGCGCTCTACGTGGCCGTCGTGACGTTCCAGATGCGGCAGGCCGTGGCGGCGACTGAGCAGCGCGAGCGGCAGCGACAGGCGGTGCGGCTGCTGCTGCTGGTGTCGGCCGGGGTGCCGCTGGCGGCCGCGTTGATCGTGGTGGCGATCTAGGGGGCACTCGATGCCCGCTCGATGCCGCTCGACGCCGCTCGACCGCAGCTGTCGTTCCCGAGCCTCGTACCGGCCGAGGCGAGCGTGAGTATCGGATGTTGACGCTCCGAGCGCGCTCGCTCGATACTCGAAGCCTGATGGGCACCAGTTCTGCAGCAGAATATCGAGCGCGCGACGAGGCGTTGCGCGGACTTCGCCGTGCCCCCCTGCTTCTGCTCCTCCTCGCCTAGGCGATCTTTCCCGCCGGGAAGGGTCGCCCCGCCCGCGTGTCGGGCGTTCGCACCTCGCGCGAATGAGCGTGCGCGACGGCCGGGCAGGCCGCGCGCCGCGACGGATGGACGAGGAGACGACGATGGCGACCGACTCACGCGCCGATAACGAGTTAGAGCGCTACCACCCGGCCACCGTGGAGCGCCGCTGGCAGCAGCGGTGGGAGGCAGACGGGCTCCACCACACCCCCGATCACGTCGAGGGCCGCGAGAACTGGAATGCGGTGACGATGCTGCCGTATACCTCCGGCGACCTGCACGTCGGCCACTGGTTTGCGATGGCGCCCTCCGACACGCTGGCACGATTCCGGCGGATGCAGGGCTACAACGTGATGTTCCCGATGGGCTTCGACGCCTTCGGGCTGCCGGCGGAGAACGCCGCGATCAAGGACGGTCAGCACCCCCGGGACTGGACGAACGCGAACGTCGCACGCATGCGCGGCCAGTTGAAGCGCATGGGCGCGATGTTCGACTGGGACCGCGAGATGGTCAGCTCGGACCCGGACTACTACCGCTGGACGCAGTGGTGGTTCCTGCAGCTCTACAAGCAGGGGCTGGCTTATCGCAGCGAGGCGCCGGTGAACTGGTGCCCATCGTGCAACACGACGCTGGCGAACGAGCAGGTCGTCGATGGCGGATGCGAGCGCTGCGGCACGCTCGTCGAGCAGCGTGAGATGGAGCAGTGGTTCTTCCGGATCACCCAGTACGCGGAAGAGCTGCTGGCGAACGAAGGCATGGCGTGGCCCGAGTACGTGAAGTTGATGCAGCGCAACTGGATCGGGCGGTCGGAAGGCGCTGAACTCTCGTTCCCGCTCGAAGAGCCGGCCTCCGACGGGACGGCGGAGATCCGGGTCTTCACGACGCGGCCTGACACGATCTTCGGCGTGACGGCGATGGTGCTGGCGCCAGAGCACCCGCTGGTGGCCCTGATCACGACGGACGACCAGCGCCCGGCCGTCGATGCCTACGTCGAGGCGACGCGTCACGCCACGGAGATCGAGCGCCAGTCGACGGAGCGGGAGAAGACCGGGGTCTTCACCGGGGCCTACGTGATCAACCGCTTCGACGGCGAGCGCCGGCCGGTCTGGATCGCCGACTATGCGCTGCTGACCTACGGTACCGGCGCGGTGATGGTGGTGCCGGCCCACGACGACCGGGACTTCGAGTTCGCAACGAAGTTCGGGCTCGACGTGCCCGTTGTGATCGCGCCGCCGGACTGGGATGGGGCGCCATTGCTTGAGGCGTTCACGGACGAGGGCGAGCTTGTGAATTCCGGCGAGTTCGACGGCCTCTCGATCGTCGATGGCGGCGCGGCGATCGCGACCCACGCCCGCGAGCAGGGCTGGGGCGGCCAGAAGGTGGTGTACCGCCTGCGGGACTGGCTGATCTCGCGTCAGCGATACTGGGGCGCTCCGATCCCGATGGTCTACTGCGACGAGTGCGGCACCGTGCCGGTGCCCGAGGATCAGCTGCCGATCGAGCTGCCGTACGACGTCGAGTTCCTGCCTACTGGGCAGTCGCCACTGGCGTTGTCGGAGGAGTTCGTGAACACGACCTGCCCGGACTGCGGCCGCGCGGCGCGTCGTGAGACCGACACGATGGATACGTTCATGTGTTCATCCTGGTACTTCATGCGCTACGCGGATCCGAACAACGCGGAGGAGGCGTTCTCGCGCGAGAGTGCGGAGACGTGGCTGCCGGTCGATCTCTACACCGGCGGCTCCGAGCACGCGGTCATGCACCTGCTGTACGCGCGCTTCTTCTACAAGGCGGCGCGTGACGCCGGGATCGTCTCGGGCGATGAGCCGTTCCGGCAGTATTTCAGCCAGGGCGACATCACCGGCACGGACGGGCTGCGGATGTCGAAGTCGCGCGGCAACGTCGTTGCGCCGGACGGGCAGGTGGAGCAGTGGGGGGCGGACACCTTCCGGGCCTACCTGATGTTCCTGGGGCCGTGGGACCAGGGCGGGCCGTACAACGTCGACGGCATCGTCGGCATCTCGCGTTGGCTGAACCGCGTGTGGTCCGTGGCGACCGAGCCGCCGCAGCGCGTCGCCGCCGGCGCTGACGGCTCCGCCGACGAGCAGGCACGAGAACTGCGGCGCGCGGTGCACAGCATCCTGGGGCGGGTGACGAGCGACCTCGATCGATTCCACCTCAACACCTGCGTGGCGGCGCTGATGGAGCTGACGAACGAGCTGCAGCGGGCGCGCGAGCGCGGACCGGTCGATGGCGCGGCCTGGGATGAGGCGGTGCGGTCGTTGCTGTTGATGCTGGCGCCGCTCTGTCCGCACATCGCGGAGGAGCTGTGGGAGCGCACCGGCGGCGAGTATTCGGTGCACCAGCAGTCGTGGCCGCAGGCCGACGCCAACCTGGCCCAGAGCGAGACGGTCGAGGTCGTCGTGCAGGTGAACGGCCGCGTGCGCGGGCGCGTGCAGGTGGCAGCCGATGCGGACGAGGCGACGGTGAGGATCGCCGCGGAGTCCGAGCCGGCCGTCGAGCAGTACGTCGCCGGCAAGGAGGTGCGGCGCGTGATCTTCGTGCCGGGCCGGTTGCTCAACATCGTCGTCGGGTAGGCGGATGGACGCGGCTGCGCCGCGCGGGGGCGAAGCCCCCCGTTCCCGATACCGGCAGCGTGCTTCGACGCGATCGGGCGCGCCGTCGCGACCACGGGCGGGACGAGCGGCCGCCCGCGCCGCCCGCGCCGACCTCGCGCTGGTATTGCTCGCGCTGCTCACGGCCTGCGGCCGCGGGGACGGTGGAGGGGCTGCCCCGGTCGCGGACGGGGCGACGGTCGAAGTGGTCGAGACGGCCGATGGGTTGCGGCTGGACGTGCGGCTGTTCGATGCCGGCGCGGAGCGACTGGTGGTGCTGTTGCACATGTTCCCCGCCGATCAGCAGTCGTGGGCGGGGCTGGCGTCGGAGCTGCAGGCGAGCGGGCTGGCTTCGGCGCTGACGCTCGACTTTCGTGGGTACGGGGCGTCGGACGGACCGAAGGACGTCGGCAAGATCGACCGGGACGTGCGGGCGGCGCTGGCCTTCGCGCGGGAACGCGGCTACGAGCAGGTGGCGCTGGCCGGCGCGTCGATGGGCGGGACGGCGGCGATCGTGGTGGCCCCGGAGGAGCGAGTCGCGGGTGTAATCGCGCTGTCTGCGCCGGCCGAGTTCCGGGGGTTGGACGCGCTGGCGGCGGTGGGTGCGGTGGATGCACCACTGGTGGTCTTCGCGGCACGGGGAGACTCGGCGGCGGCGCACTCGTTCGGGCGGTTCGTCGCGGCGGCGGGGTTGCCCGAGCCGGACCGCGCCCGGCTGTGGGAGGGCCGGGACCACGGCACCGATCTGCTCGAGGGGCCTCATGGTGCGGAGGTGCGAGCGGAGCTGCTGCGCCAGCTCTCCCGGTTCTGGAGCGAGTAGGGACGGCGGCCTGGAGGGAAGGATGTGGCCACGCCGCGACTCTGTCTTCCCTCCGGCAGGTGCTCGTTACTCTTCGCGGGGTTTGCCTTCGTCGTCAAATCGCGGCTGGGCGAAGTCATCGATGACGTTGTCGTCGTCGAGCGGTTCGACGCCGCCGGCGGCGGGCAGGGGGCGGTCGAGCAGATTTTCCAGTTCGGCTGAGCCCGCTTCGGCTGCGTCGGCGGCGTCGACGCGAATGGGGATGGGGGCCGGAGCGGCCGCGTCACCGGTCGCCGACGCCGTGCCGGCGAGCGTGGCCGCGGGCGCCGGGAGCCGGTGGTCGGTGTCGAGTTCGACGGGCTCATGCTCGTCCTCTGGCGGCTCGGCTTCCGCCGAACCCGGGGGCTCCGCCTCGTTCGAGCCTTCGAGGCTGATGCTGGTGGCCGCCTCGACTGCGCCGGCCAGGGGGTCGTCGTCGGGCTCGAGCTGCACGAGGCCGGCCCGGACGGAGCGGACGAAGGCCTCGAGCTGTCGTTCGAGCCGTCGCAGCATCTCCACGGAGTAGGCGTCCGCATCCGCCATCTGTTGGCCGGCGAGCCGGCGCGATTCGGCGATGCGGTCCTGGACATCCTCGTTCGCCTCGGCGATGCGCTCTTCGAGGCGGGCGTTGGCCTGCTCCGACATCGTCTCGGCGCGCTCACGGGCGGCGGCTGTGACCTCGTGGCCGTCGATCAGGCGTGAGGCCTGCTCTTCGGCGCGGGCGACGATGATGCGGGCCTCTTCTTCGGCCCCCCGCTTCAGTTCGTCCTGACGCTCGACGATGTCGCGGGCGTCGCGCACCTCCTGGGGCGTGACGACGCGCATCTGGTCGACGACATCGAGCAGTTTCCGACGGTCGAGGATGACGCGGTTGCCGATCGGCATCTTCGCCGCGCCGGCGACGAGTTCCTCGAGGCGGTCTACGAGGTGCAGCAGGTCCATGGGAGCCCTCCGGGTCTTTCGCTAGTCCTTGCCAGTCCCTGTCAGTCCTGGTCAGTTCTCGGGGAATTTCTCGCTCAGTGCGGCGGTCACGATCGGGTCGACGAGGTCGCCGACATCGCGGCCGAAACTCGACAGCTCACGTACACGCGATGCGCTGACGTAGAGCAGGTCGAGCGAGGTCATGAGGAAGGCCGATTCGATCTCCGGCGCCATCTTGCGGTTCATCAGCGCCATGTCGAACTCGTAGGTGAAGTCCGTGATGGCCCGCAGCCCGCGAACCAGCACCTGCGCGCCCTTCTCGCGAGCGGCGTCGACGGTGAGGCCGCTGTGCGTGGTGACGGTGACGTTGGGGATGCCTTCGAGCACGCGCTGCGCGAGATCGACCCGCTCCTTGGTGGAGAAGAGGGCGGAGCGGCTGTGCGCGATCGAGACGACGATCTCGTCGTAGATCTTGGCGGCACGTTCGACGATATCGACGTGCCCGTGCGTGATCGGGTCGAACGTCCCGGCGTACATCGCGGTGGTCATGCAGCATCCTTTCCTGCGGATCCTTCTGAGCGGTAAACGGCGACGGCGCCATCGCCCTGACGCCGGTCGCGCCACATCGAACGTCCCAGCAGCGCCACGGGCGGGTGCTCGCGTGCCGCGTGTTCCACGATCAGCAGTGCGTGCGGGGCGAGGGCGTCTTCGCCGCTGTGCTCGATCTCGTCCCAGCTAGCTGTGTGTGCGTACGGCGGGTCGGCCATCACCAGTGTGAAGAGCTGTCCTTCGTCCGGACGCCAGCGGCCGACGCGGGCGCGGATGACAGAGCCGCGGTCGAGCATGTGCACGCGCTCGAGGTTGTCGGTGATGGCGCGACAGGCGGGGGCGTCCGACTCGACGAAGGTACAGCGGCCTGCGCCGCGGGAGAGCGCCTCGATGCCGAGCGCGCCGGTGCCGGCGTAGAGATCGAGCACCTCCGACATGTCGGCGTCCGCCGACTCGAGCATGCCGAAGAGCGATTCGCGCAGGCGTCCGGAGGTGGGCCGCAGGGTTGCGCCGCGAGGACCGCGCAGCGTGATGCCGCGAGCGACGCCGGCGATGACGCGGATGGCTGGCTGGCGGCGGGACGGCATGCGCTCGCTCCGATCAGTTCCCGGCCGGCCCCGGCGGGCCGGAGGGGGTCGGGCTGGGTGTTGGTGAGGGAGACGGCGTCGGACTGGGCGTCGGACTGGGCGTCGGTGTCGGGCTGGGGGTGGGCTCCGGCGTCGGCGAGGGAGTGGGCGTCGGGCTGGGTGTCGGCGCAGGTGACGCGGCCGGCTCCGGCGTTGCCGTCGCGGTGGGTTCCGGGGTCGCCGTCGCTTCGAGGGTAGCGGTCGCTTCGGGGGTGGCGGCCGGCTGCGGTTCCTGCTGGATCTCACTGACGCGCAGCGCGATCTGCTGGCCGATGAAGACGACCCCATCGGAGACGACCAGGGTGATGTCGTAGACGCCGAGTTCGTCCGGGGCGCGCCAGACGGCGACGCCGCTCTCGCCACCCTCGATGGCGCCGGCGGAGTTGAGCCAGCCGGGGTGCAGGTAGGGGCCGTAGGGCAATTCGCGGCGGACGGAGCCGTCCTCTACGAAGGTGGAGACCGTGTTCCAGATGTCGGGCAGGGTCTCGTCCGTCGCGGCGGGGTCGACAACGACGCCGCCGAGGCCGAAGCGGCGCGCGAGGTCGAGCCGGAAAGCGGCGGAGAAGCGGTTCTCCACCCAGACGGTACGCGGGCCGCCGCGCGCGCCGTAGTCGAAGGTGACGGCATGGGCGGTCTCGTCCCAGCGCATGCCGCTGTCGTCGTCGTTCTCGTTGATGTTGACGCCCGTAACGGTGACGGGAGAGCCGGGGGTGATGCCGTCGTCGAAGCGCGCGCGGATGATGCTGGCGCGAGTGAGGGCTTCGCGCAGCGAGAGCGCCTCAAGGCCCTCGGCCGATCGCTCCGTCGAGTGCCGGTTGAGCACGAGCCAGACCGAGCCGAGGTCCGCGCCCTGCGCCTGGCGGGCGGCGAGCGCGGCTTCGAGCCGGTCGTAGTAGCCATCGGGACCGGCGGGGGGGCGCAGCCAGAGCGCACCGGCCGCGGCGGAGAGCGCGGACCAGTCGTACGCACCGCTGTCCGGGGCGTCCGAAGTGAGCGGCGTGGGGACGGTGACGACGAGCCCGAGCTGCCGTGCGGCGAGCGCCTCGGACAGTGCGCCGACGAAGGCGGAGAAGGCGTCGCGCCGAGCGCCGTCGACGTGACCGTAGTCAAGGTGGACACCGTCCGCGCTGGCGACGAGGGCGGCCTGGACGACCTGTTCGATGTGGGTTTCGACGCGTGCGGGCGTGGCGAGGATGAGGTCGATGATCTCTGCGGCCGCTCCGGCAGGTGCGGAGACGCCGAG
The DNA here is from genome assembly GCA_030745285.1 of Dehalococcoidia bacterium. Lineage (GTDB taxonomy): Bacteria > Chloroflexota > Dehalococcoidia > UBA2979 > UBA2979 > SHYR01. Next base: position 26,679 of record JASLOV010000287.1, read on the forward strand.
GTAGATGTCGGTGCCGGTCGTGCCAGTCGCGGCGTTTGCGCTGGCGGTGGCGCGGGCGGCATCGAGCGCAGCGGGCTGGGCCGTGACCAGGCCGGGCTCATCGGTGTCGGTGAGTGGGGTCGCGGCGATCACGCTGACGATGCTGGCGCTGGTAGCGGCGGCGTCCGGCGACGCGCCGGGGGCGATGATCAGGCCGAGCGAGCGGGCGAAGGCGGCGCGGTAGAGCACGGCGATGGTCGCGGGCACGCTCTCGACATCGCCGCTGGCGATGCGGCCGCCGGTGGCGACGGAGGCGGAGCCGAGGCGAGTCCACTGTTCGCCGTCGTAGCTGTAGAAGGCGAGGTGCTCCGCCGGGACGTTCTCCTCGGAGAGGCGGACGCTGAGGGTGGCCGCGCCGGCCAGGTCCTCCGGCACCTCGATGTCGTACAGCGCGCTCATGGCGATCAGGCCGTCGGGCAGGGTTGGCATGGAGTCGCGGGCGCGGGTGACGATGCCGGAGCCGCCATCGTCGCCGCGGTCGAGGATCGAGATTGGCGGCAGCAGCAGCACGGCGATCAGCGCGCCGAGCGCGGCGATGATGCCTATGGCGCGCAGCAGGCCGCGGTCAAACTCCTCGTCGGGCGGACGGAAGCCGTTGTCGCCGTTGTCGCTGTCGACGACCGGCGCGAAGCGTGGCACTGCGGCGGGATCAGGGGTGGTGTTGTCCGGGTCTCTCATCTGGTCACTCCAACCAGGGGGAGAGCGGGATCAGGAACTGGCGTCCATCACGAACCACCAGCAGGTTTGCGTCGGCGCCGCGCGGGAGCCGCTTCAGCAGATTGGGAAGCGGGTTGTCGAAATCGATGGCGACGCCGTTGACGGCCACCACGATGTCGCCGGCAGCCATGCCCACGGCGTCGGCGGGGCTACCGGGCGCAGGCGCGACAATGAGCGCGCCAAAGGGGACGGGCAGTCCCTCGTCGCGCGCGATCTGGGGCGAGACTTCGCGGTGCTGTATTCCGGGACGTTCGATGCCGGGGCGCGCGCGGGCGAAGCTGCCGCGGTTGATGATGCTCTCCACGATCGGCCGCAACGTGTCGGACGATTGTGCGAAGGCGACGCCCTCCACCGCCCGGCCGTTGGCGTCGTTGCGGACGACGGTGGTGAGCAGGCCCACGACTTCGCCGTCGAGGTTGATCAGCGCGCCGCCGGAGTCGCCGTGGTTGACGGCCGCATCGGTCTGGAGCATGTCCTCCAGGATCACGCCGTTGCGGGGCCAGGAGCGGCCGGTGCCGGAGACGATGCCGGAACTGACGGAGTAGTTGAGGTTGACGAGGCCGAGCAACTGGCCGGCGATGGCGACGACCGACTGGCCGCGGTCGAGCGCGGCGGAGTCGCCGAACGAGGCCCAGCGCAGGCCCTGCGGCGGCACCTGGAGGACGGCGAGATCGGTGAAGGGTGAGTCGTCGGAGATGAGCACGGCCGGGCGCTCCTCGAGCGTGCCGAGCACGACGGTGATCTGGGAGGCGCCGGCGACGACGTGGAAGTTGGTGACGATGTGGCCCTGATCGCTGACGACGATGCCGGACCCGACGCCGCCCCGCTCGAGCACGCGGCCGTCGTCGAGCTGTTCGTCCGGGAAGCTGGTGAGCACCGTAACGACGGCAGGGAGCACGCGGTCGACGGCTTCGCGGAGGCGTTCGGCGTTGGAGGGGGGCATGTCGGCGGCGGGCGTAGCGGCCGGTGTGGCCGTGGCGACGGCCGCGGGCGCGCCGCCATCGCACTGTAGTGCGATGGCGGCACCAGCGACGCCCGCGCCCAGTCCGACGACGAGCGCCAAGGCGACAAGCAAGGCATTGCGAGTGAGATCAGGCCTGCCGATGGCGACGCGCTCCCCGCCGGAGTAGTACTCCGGAGCCCGCCCGCCACGGTGCTGCACATTCTACCACCGGAAGGGGCCGAGTTACGGCCGAATCTGGAAATTTGTTCAAGTGCTTGAGCGGGTGGCCCGTGAGGGCGGACTCGCTTGCGGCCGTCTCGCGGCGGCGGTACCATCTGTGGCCGGATCGGCTGCGTGATTTCGTGCGGACTGGCCATCATGGGCGAGTCCGTCCTTATTTCATTTGCGACGCAGGTGTGGGCGGTCGGGATGCGTGTCGCGCGGTCAGGCGAAGGAAGACGATGGTCGAGGAAGCGGTCCTGCTCACCAAGGGTGGTCTGAAGAAGCTCACGGACGAGCTGCTTAAGCTCCGCACGACCGGTCGCGCCGAGGTGGCCGAACAGATCCGCCATGCTCAGGAACAGGGCATGGCGCAGGTCGACGGCCAGTACGAGGACGCGAAGAACCAGCAGGCATTCCTGGAAGGCCGCATCCAGGAGATCGAGAAGATGCTGGAAGTCGCAGAGGTGATC
>JASLOV010000288.1 GCA_030745285.1 Dehalococcoidia bacterium
ACGCCCGCGCCGCGCCTGGCGAGCCTCGACGGGCGACGCATCGGGCTGCTGGCGAACGGCAAGGTGAACGCGGACCGCTTGCTGCGCGAGACCGCCCGCCGCTTCGAGGAGCAGCATGGGTGCACCGTAGTCGCCGAGGAGAACAAGCGGGGAGCGAGCACCATCTGCCCGCCCGACCTGCTGGGCCAGATCGGCGCCGATGTCGACTTCATGATCACGGCGGTCGGCGACTGAGGCTCCTGCTCAACGTGCAGTGTGCACGACGGCATCACCTTCGAACAGCTCGGTAAGCCGGCGCTCGTCATTTGCACCAGACCGTTCGAACCGACATCCCGAATGATCGCGCAGACCGTCGGGCTGCCGGACTTCCGCTTCGCCCTCGTTGATCACCCGATCGGCAGCGCCTCCACTAAGGAGCTGAGCGCCCGCGCCGCCGATGCGTACGAGCAGGGCCTGGAGATCCTGCTGTCGCAGTAGGGAGCAGGTGCGGCGAGGGGGACGTATGGCGCGGGAGCGCTCACTGGTCGGAGCCTGGCGTTGGTGTCGTACGAGGCTCGCCGATCGGACAGAACCGAGCTGTTCCCGTTTGGCATCGGCGCCACGGGGATGATCATCTGGACCTCGGATGGGTCGTTCGCCGCTCAGATTCGCCCCGGCGAGGCTCATGATGGCGGGCAGCCAAACTACATTGCGTACTACGGAACGTGGAATTTCGATGAGGCTTCGGCAGAGCTCCTGCACGACGTTGAAGGAGCCCTCGGAGCGACCATGCTGGGCACCGTCCAGCGCCGGCACGTTTCGTTTGACGGCGATCACGTCACTCTCGCTCCACCGCCGAGGGAGGTCGAAGGTACGACCGTCACGATGTCGCTGACCTGGGAACGAGAGCGGCACGCAGGCACGAGCTCGTAGCGGGAGAGCGCACGGCACTCTCGTCGGCAGCCGTCCGACCGACAAGTACGAGCAGGCGTGGGAGCACGTCGGCCATACGAGAAAGACGCCGCGAGGGAGCCGAAGGCCTCGAAAGGTAAGAGGGGCTCAGAGGCGGGCGTTCCTCGCCCGATCACTCCATCCGGCGGATGCGGGGCATCGCCACCCAGAGCAGGATCGAAAGCAACACGAGCCCGACTCCGAGGCCGGCGAACGCGATCACCGCGCCGAAGGCGTCCGAGAACTTGCCGACGAAGAACGTGCCGAATGCCATCAGCTGGAACTGCGCCATGTAGATGCTCATCACCCGGCCGCGGTACGCATCCTGGGCGTGCGTTTGCAGGAGCACGCTGACGAGCGCCTGCCGGCCCGCGGAGCCGAGGCCGATCACGAGCATGCACGCTCCGCCGATCAGCAGCCCGCCCGAGAAGGCAAACGCGACGAGCCCGACCCCGATCAGCGCCGCGCTGCCCAGCAGCAGCTGGCCCCGGCGGCCCTCGGCCATCGAGGCGATGGCCAGCGCACCGACGAGCGATCCCGCCGCCGCGATTCCGTTGAGCACACTGACTTCGGCCGCGCCGGCGTGGAAGACCTCAACGACGAAGCCCGGGAGCATCATGCGATATGGCATGGCGAGCAACGAGGTGAGGAAGCTCACGACGAGCACAGCGGACACCGCCGGCGTCCTCCACACGTAGATCAGGCCGCGTGTGATCCTGCCCACCTCACCACCGGTTCCCTCCGCCCCCGGCAGATTCGCGTCGGCAGCCGGCCGTGTGGCGATCGGGAACATCGCGACGGTCGCGATGATGTAGGCAGCGGCGATACCGAAGTACGCCCACTCGCCACCGTAGAGCGCGACAGCAAACCCTCCGAGGGTCGGCGCGAAGAGGCTCATGAAGTTCATGCCCGCCGAGTTCAGCGGGATGGCACTCATCAGGTAACGCCTGCCGACGATCTCGGGAATGAGCGCCTGGCGTGCCGGCATCATGGTGGCCAGCATGATGCCGTGAACGACCGCCGCCGCCATGAGGTGGGCCACCCGCAACTGGTCGAAGAACAGCAGCAGTCCCACGATCAGCGACGTCACGGCGCTGATCCCCTGCCCGACCTGCACGACGTACTTGCGGGAGAAGCGGTCCGCGAGCACGCCGCCATGGAAAGAGAGCGCGAGGCCGGGCACGGCGCTGGCCAGGGCGAGCGTGCCGAGGGCCGAGAACGACCCGGTGAGGTCGAAGACGATGATTCCGCGAACCAACATCTCCGTCATCAGCGCGGCATACATCGCCAGTGCGGACACGGAGTACCAGCGGAAGGCCGGGATTCGCAGCGACTCGAACGCTCTCAGCGAGAGCCCGGACGAGGGTTCGCCGGCCCCGACCGCGGTGGCGGCCGGCGGTGGATCGCCCCGCCGGGGTGGTGCGGCCACGGAGACCGCAGCCGTCACGCTCGCTGTGGCGGTCAGCGCCGCAATCGATGAGCGGGGCGGGCCGCCGCCATGCACCCGCTCGGCGAGGTTGTAGCGGGCGCCGTTGCTCTCGGGCGAGCGAGGCTGCGTCCGCGGGCCGTACACGCGCTCGGCGAGGTTGTACTCCCCGTCCGAGGGTTCGCCAGGTTGTGGACCGCGCGGTTTGCGATTGCGCCGTCGGGGGTCAAGCAGTTCGGTCACGATCCGCCCAGCGTGGTGGGCGCTCGCGGTGACGAGCCGGCCCGCTCGTGCCGAGAACCTAGCACGTGGGAGGACTTGACGGGCCGAGGTTCGCTGGGCTCGACGGACCCGTAACACCGGCACACCGCCCGCCACGGCGCGGTCGAGGCGGCGCTATGATGCGCGGGCGCTCCTGGGAATTCGGACACGTGTGGGCATCGACGGAGGCAACCGATGACGGGGGCGTTGGACGGCATCAGGATTGTCGACTTCGGGCAGTACATCGCCGGACCAATGGCGGCGATGCTGCTGGCGGACAACGGGGCGGACGTCGTCCGCGTCGACCCGCCATCGGGCCCGTCGATGGATGTCCCGGCCAACGTCACCTGGAACCGCGGCAAGCGCTCGATCGCGCTCGACCTGAAAGCCGAGAGGGACCTCGGTATCGCGCGCCGGCTGATCGAACATGCGGACGTGGTGATCGAGAACTTCCGCCCCGGCGTGATGGGTCGGCTGGGCCTCGGGGCGGAGGTGATGTCGGAAGCGAACCCGCGGCTGATCTACTGCTCGATGCCTGGCTTCGCCGGCGACGACCCGCGGGCGCAGGTGCCCGCATGGGAAGGCGTCATCGCCGCCGCCAGCGGCACCTTCAGCACGCAGCTCACGGGCGGGACGAACGCCCTGCCCATCTACACGGCGGTCCCGATCGCCTCCGTCTATGCGGCGTTCCAGTCCGCCGTGAGCGTGACGATGGCGCTCAATGCACGCGATCGCGACGGTGCCGGGCAGCGCATCGAGGTGCCGCTGTTCGATGGCATGTTCGCGGCCATCGGCATGCGCGGGCTGCGCGTGCACAATACGCTCCCGCCGAACCCGCGTACCCGGCGAGGCGGGCTCGCCTGGACGAGCCAGTTCGAGTGCGAGAACGGTCGCTGGGTCTTCTTCATGACCGGCAATACCCGCACCCGGGACGTGGCGGCTGCGGCCGGTGTCTCCGATTGGTATGAACGCGGCATGTTCGATCCGGCGCGGCTGGTCACTGATGATGACCTGGCCGAAGAGCAGGCGGCAGCCGCCCCCGAGCTGTTCCGCACGCGTACGGCGCAGCAGTGGGAAGACCTGGTCGCGTCGGCCGAGGGTGAGTGCGCCGTTTGCAACTCTTCGCAGGAGTGGCTGCACCACCCGCACGCGCTCGGCTCCGAGATCATTATCGAGTCTGAGCACCCGGACCTCGGCGCTATTCGCCAGCCCGGGCTCAACGTCCGGCTCTCCGAGTCGCCGGGCTCGATCCGCTGGGCGGCGCCCCGGCTGGACGAGCACCGGGACGACGTGATCGGCGAACTCGACGGCCTGCCCGCTCCCGCGGCTTCAGCGGCGGCCTCGAACCTCGACGCCACGATGCGGGCTGCGCTCGAGGGCGTGAAGGTGCTGGACCTCTGCATCATCCTGGCCGGTCCCACCTGCGGGCGGACGCTGGCGGAGTTCGGCGCGGACGTGATCAAGATCGATGACCCCAACCGCGGCACGATCGTGATGCACAACGACGTCAACCGCGGCAAGCGCAGCATCCTGCTCGACCTCAAGAGCGAGGAGGGCCTGGCGACCTTCTGGGAGCTGGTCGATGGGGTCGATGTCGTCGTGCAGAACTACCGCAAGGGCGCGGTCGACAAGCTTGGCATCGGCTACGAAGAGGTGCGCAAGCGACGGCCGGACATCGTCTATGCCTCGCTGAACGCGTACGGGCACGTCAGGCCGTGGGCGGATCGCCCGGGTCACGAGCAGCTCGGCCAGGCGGTAACGGGCATGCAGCGACGCTTCGGCGGCGACGGGCAGCCGGCGTTGCAGCCCTTCCCGGTGAACGACTACGGCACGGGCTACATGGGCGCATACGGCGTCGCGCTGGCGCTGCTGCACCGTCGTCGTCGTACCGGCCAGGGTCAGCACGTCGACAGCGCCCTCGCTTACACGGCGACGATGCTGCAGTCTCTGTTCCTGCTCGACTACGAGGGCAAGCAATGGGACGAGCCGAGCGGACAGGACACGCGCGGTTCCGGCACCCTTCAGCGTGCGTACGAGGCGAGTGACGGCTGGTTGTTCGTCGGCGCTCAGCAGCGCGATCTGGCCCGACTCGACGCCGTTGAGGGCATGGGTGGCGTGGAAGGGCTGGCCAGCGACGCGCTCGAGCAGGCGCTCGAGTCTCGTTTCGCCTCCGAGGCCGTCGAGACGTGGGTCGGACGGCTGATCGCCGCCGACATCGGCGCCTCGCCGGTGCTGATGGACTCGCGTGACCTGATGGTCGACCCGTGGGTGATCGAGCACGGGTTGAGCGTGACGCGCGAGCACGACGGCCTCGGGCCTGTCACCACCACCGGCCCCGGCCCGAGACTCTCGCGGTCGCCGGTGCGGCCGGGCAAGCCGGCATCGTCGCCGGGCGCTGACGCCAGAGAGGTGCTCAGCGAATTCGGCCTCGCAGATCGCTACGAGGGCCTGATCGAGAGCGGTGCGATGGTCGCGGATGGCGTGACCGGGCGTTAGCCGGGCCGGGCTCCGGTCCCGCCCACGCCCCCTACCGACCGACGAGTTCGCCGGCCACGGCGGCGCCCTCGCGCTCAAGCAGCGCCGCCTTGCGCTCGCGTCCGGACCGGTAGTTGCCGACGCCGCCGCTCGCCGGCACGACACGATGGCAGGGGATGCCGAGCGCGACGGGGTTGGCGTTGCAGGCGTTGCCGACGGCCCGCGCAGCTGCCGGGACGCCTACGTCGGCGGCGATCTCGCCGTAGGTGCGCGTCTGGCCGGCCGGTATCAGCTGGAGCTCCTCCCAGACCCGTAGCTGGCCGACCCGCGCACGTCCAGCGGGAGGTCGAGCATCGACGCGTGTCCGGCCAGGTGGCGGATCACCATCCGGGCCCACGGGTCGAGCGAGTCGTCGTCCTGCACGAATGATGCCTGCGGGAACTCGCCCTTCAGCTCGCCCAGCAGCTCGTCGGCGGATTCGCCGAAGCGCACGGCGCAGATGCCGACGTCCGTACCGGCGATCAGCACGAGACCGAAGTCGCTCTCGACGACCGTGACTCGGATCGTCTCGCCCCCCGCCCCCCGCCGGTACTTGCCGGGTCGCATGCCGAGAGCCCGGGAACGCTCGTACAGGCGCGAGGTCGAGCCGTAGCCGGCTTCGAAGATGGCGTCCGTGACGTTGAGACCGTCCGAAAGCAGACGCTTGAACTCGCTCAGCCGGCAGGCGTTCGCGTACTCCCGCGGCGAGATGCCGATCATCGACCGGAAGTCTCGTTGCAGACTGCGGCCGCTGACCCCGAGTTCGCGGGCGATGCTGGCGACGGACACGTTCGGCGATCGCTGGAGGATGGCGCACGCGACCCGCAGGCGCTCGATCCGTTCACGCAGCGGGCTGACACCGGCCGGGCGGCATCGCTTGCAGGGCCGGAAGCCCGCCTCTTCAGCGCCCTCGGCGCGCTCGAAGAAGGAGACGTTGGAGCGCCGCGGGTGCCGTACGGCGCAGATCGGTCGGCAGTAGATGCCGGTCGAGCTCACGGCGAAGACGAAGACCTCATCATGAGCCGGGCTGCGCCGCAGCACCTGCTCCCAGCGCTCATCGTCCACGGCGGCTGAGACTGCTTCGCTCATCGCGCTGACCAGCGTCCGGCGGCCAGTCGCGTGAGTGCCGCGACGGCGGCCGGCCAGGTTGACGCCGACGGTGCCTGTGCCGCCCGCATCGACCGTTCGATCGAGTGGCGGCGGCGGCGGGCGTCGAGCAGCCAGGGGAAAGCTCCGCCCGGCACCGCCGACACCATCAGCGCGGGAACTCAGCCGAAGGCAGCGCTGGCGCTGGCCCGTCGACGGTGCGGCGGTTTGCGGCGCGTCGGCCAACGGCGGCGCGCACCGACCTTCCTGTTGCGACACCGTTGCCGGCGCGGGTGAGAGAAATCGCGCTGATCGTCATGTGGTCTCCTCCTCGTCATGGAGAGTTTCGCGCGGTCAGCCCCTCTCCTGCCATCCGGAATGCGACATCAAGCCGAGCGCCGTGGGTCGAGACAGGAGGCGGGCAGCGGTCAGGCGAGCGTTGCCTCGCGCATGTCCGGCGCTGGCGCGACCGGCGCAGCGGTGATGCCCTGGATCTGCTCGATCGTCCAGCCGGGAGCGTATTCTTCGACGAGGACGCGCTCGGCTTCGATCCGCATCACCGCGACGTCGGTGTAGATCTTGTCGACGCAGCGCACCGCCGTGAGCGGGAACGTGCAGCGCTCCACGATCTTCGGCTCCCCGTCGCGCGAGGTGTGCGTCATCATCACGTAGGTGTGGCGGGCGCGCAGCGCGAGGTCCGGCGCGCCGCCGAGGCTGCCGGTGATGCGCCCGGGCCGTTGATAGTTCGCCAGGTTCCCCTCGGCGTCCACCTGCAGTGCGCCGAGCACGGTGTAGTCCACGAATCCGCCGCGGACCAGTGCGAAGGACTCGTCGTGGCTCATGAAGCTCATGCCGGGCATCGGATGGACGGACTGCTGGCCGGCGGTCTGCAGTTTGTGGCCGGGCGGTGGCTCTTTCATGATCGGGCCGAAGCCGAGCAGTCCCTGCTCCGAGTGGAACAGCACTTCCACGTCCGTCGGCGGGACGCGCCGGCAGTAGAGCGGCATGCCAACGCCAAGGTTGACGATGTCGCCGTCCGCGAAGTCACGGCTGACGAGCAGCGCGATCACCTCCGGCGTTAGCCTCTCGGGCACGGTCAGTGCGCCTCTCGCCACGAGGTCATCGGCGTTGACGGCCGCAGGACCACGCGGTTGACGAAGGCACCGGGGATCTCGATCTCGGCCGGCTTGAGGTCGCCCAGCGGGACGATCTGATCGACCTCGGCGATCGTCATGGTTGCCGCCCCGGCCATGGTCGCGTTGAAGCTGGACGGATGATCCCAGATCAGGTTGCCCTGCCGGTCCGCGGCATGGGCGCGGACTAGTGAGAAGTCCGCGTGCAGCGCCGTCTCGAGGACGCAGCGGACGCCCTCGATCTCTCGTACCTCGCGCCCCTCGGCCCAGGGAGTATCCGCGCCGGCCGGGGTGTAGAAGGCCGGGATGCCGGCGCGGGCGGCGCGGATGCGCTCGGAGAGGGTCCCCTGCCCCGTCAGCTCAAGCTCGGTTCGCCCCTGCTCGACCATGGACTCGAAGGCGCTCTTCATGGCCCCGCGCATCGCTGTGGAGAAGGTGGTAATGCCCTTGCGGACCTGGCCTCGCTCGAGCAGCAGCGCGACGGTGACGTGGTCGGGTGCGACGTTCCAGCCGACCGGGGACGCGCCCTCCGTCATCCGAACGATCATTTTCGCGAAGGCCTCGGGACCGACTCCCGCCATGTTGCAGCAGGAGATGGTGAGCTCGTCGATGCCCGTTCGTGCGGTGGCGGCGATGAGGTAGGCGGGCCAGTCGGCGGGGCCACCGAAGCCGCCGACGTGCATCGAGGCCCCCGACGGGATGTCGGCGACGGCTTCGTCGAACGAGGAGACGACCTTGTCAATCACCGTCAATCATCCGGTAGCTCTCCAGGGCCGTCAGTTCGTCAGTCCAGGCCCAGCAGCCGTGCCGCGGTGTCGTGGAGGACGGCGCGGCTCTCCTCCGCGGTCAGCGGCAGCCGGCTCAGCCGTTCAAGGCCGCGGCGAGGGTCGATGAAGCAGTAATCGCTGCCGAAGACGATGCGGTCCGTGCCCAGCTCGCGTAGCTCCGCCGTCAGCTGCTCGTCGCTCAGTTCGTTGACGCGAGCGGCGTCGATCAGCGAGACAGTGTCCACCAGCAGGTTCGGGAAGCGATCGAGCGCGGCCAGCGTCGCCGGGCGGTCGGGTCCGCCCCCGTGAGCGAGGATGATCGGCAGCTCGGGGAACCGCTCCGCGACGCGCGTCGCCCGTTCGACCGTGGCGTAATCGCCGCTCACCTCCCCGAACGGGCCCATGTGCGTCAGCACCACCCAGCCGAGCCGCTCCGCCGCCGCGAGTGCGGGGAACCAGCGCTCATCGTCCAGGTTGACGCGCTGCACCGAGGGGTGAAGCTTGATGCCCTTCGCCCCGGTGGCGTGCCGTCGCTCGACCTCGGCCTCGAGTTCTTCGCCGGTCAGCACCGGGTCGACGCCGATGAAGGTGATGAGCTGAGGATGCTCCGCCGAGATGTCGCAGGACCACTCGTTGCGCTCGCCGACGCGGAAGCGCATCAGCTCCAGCACGTCGCGCTCCGCTTTCGCCCGGTCCGCTCCCGCCAGTTCCCCGGGAATGCGCGCCAGGTTGGCGACGTGCATGTCGTGGATCGGGGTGAAGCTGCACATCACGCCGGTGACGATGTCGTTGTCGCGCATGAACCCGACGGCCTCGGCCGGCGTCCCGCCGAAGCCCGCTCGTGAGGTCCCGCCCATCGCCTGCGCCGCGATGCGCTCATCCGGGTAGAGGTGCATGTGCACGTCGATGGCGGAAGAGGCGGATGGCTCAGGCATGGGTGTCTTCAGCCATGGGACCCGCGCCTTTCGAGCGTGATCGAGCTACGTGATCGAGCTAACTGCCACTGCCGACGTTGAGAATCTCCCGGGCCATCACCACCCGCTGGATCTCGGAGGGACCCTCCCCCACCCGGCGGATGCGCAGCTCGCGGTACCAGCGCTCGAAGGGCATGTCCTTACTCATGCCGAGGCCGCCGAAGATCTGCATGGAGCGGTCGACGACGCGCCCGGCGCCTTCGGTGCAGAGCAGCTTCGCCATCGACGACTCGAAGCGGAACGGCTCGCCGCGCTGCGCCTTCGCAGCGGCATCGAGGGCGATCCAGCGCCCGGTGCGGATGTCGATTTCGTTGTCCACCAGCATCCACTGGATCGCCTGGCGGTTGGCCAGCGGCTCGCCGAAGGTGACGCGCTGCTTCGCCCAGTCGACGGCCAGTTCGGTGGCGTAGACGGCGACGCCCAGGCAGCCGACGGCATAGGGGATGCGATTGTGGCTGAGGGTGTCGTTGGCGCGGGCGAAGCCGGAGCCCTCGCCGCCGAGCATTGCCTGCAGGGGCAGGCGCATGTCGGTGAACGAAATCTCCGTCGTGTAGTGGGACCGCAGCACCTGCACCAGGCGCTCCACGCGGAAGCCGGGGGTGTCGGTGGGGACGCGGAAGGCGCTGATGCCGGCGCGGCCCTTCTCGAGGTCGGTGCGAGCGTAGACGATGCCGGAGTCGGCGGTGTCGGCCCCGGAGGTCCAGAGCTTGCTCCCGTTCAGTACCCACTCGTCGCCGTCGCGGACGGCGCGGGTCTGGATGGCGCGTGCTGGGTCGGAGCCGCCACTCGGCTCGCTCAGGCCGAGGAAGCCGCCGCCGCCCTCGGCGCCGCCCTCCCTGCGGCTGAAGACGCCGTAGGCCGGCGCGTAGAGCCCGGCGTTGTGCTGTGACATCTCCTCGGCGACCAGCGTGCGAGTGACGGTGTCGACCTGCATGTTGAGTAGGCCCATCTCCTCCGTCATCCCCACCAGCCGTTCGTGATCCTCGGGCTGAAGCGTGTAGGCGTCGGGGTCGAGCTCTCGCTCCAGCGGCCGGATTTCCTCGCGGATGAAGCGTCGCACGTTGGCGACGATCAGCTTCTGCTCGTCGCTCAGCTCAAGGTCCACCTGTTGCTCCCTCGGTGAGTCTGACGCTGTCCGCGAACATCTTCGAACGGGCGCTCAAGAGCAATCGCTCGCATTGCCCGCGCCGACGGCTGGCCGCCGCCGGTCGTGCCCGCCAGCCTCCATCGCGCCGCCTGCGTCCCCTGTATACGCGGCCGCACCCGGCCCGACAATGTCGGACACCGTGGCCGCGGGGAGCCCCGCCCGGCTGGGGCGCTTCCCGAGGACTGGAACGCTCGCCTAGATCGTCGCCATCGGCGCAGGCACGCCCGCGACATCCACGCGCGTGCGGAAGACGGTGCCGCCACGGTCCTCGTCCTGCGTGTTGTCCGACGTGACGATGTACATGTCGCGGCCATCGGAGCCACCGAAGCAGAGACTGGTCACGGAGACGGCAGGCACCTTGATGCGGCGGTCGAGCTTCCCGTCCAGGCCATATCTCGAGACGCTGCCGTCGCCGATGGCGGCGATCCACACCCCGCCCCGCTCGTCGACCGCCAACCCATCGGGACGGCCGGCGACGATCTCCGCGAAGACGCGCCGGTTCGAGACCGCGCCGTCCGCGGTAACGTCGTGCGCGATCACGTGTCCCGCCGTGGTGTCGGAGTGGTAGATCGTGCGGTGGTCGGGGGAGAGCCCGACGCCGTTGGAGAGCCGTACGCCGCCGTAGAGTTCGACGGCCTCGCCCTCGGCGTCGATGCGCCACAGCTCGCCGGGTTGCGGCGGCGAACCGGGGTCGTCGAGCACGTAGCGTAGCGAGCCCGCGTAGACCCGGCCGGCGGCGTCCGTATAGATGTCGTTGAACCCGGGGATGCCGTCCGGGTCGAAGAGGACGCGCGTCTCGCCGTCTTTGACGTGGCAGATGTTGCGGCCCGAGACGACGATGCCGCCCGAGGCATGCAGTGCGATGCCGCCGACGCCGCGACGCTTCGGCACGACGGTCTCGATCTCTCCGTCGGGCGCGCGGCGGTAGACGCCGCCGTTGGGCACGTCGCTGAAGTAGAGGTTGTCGTCGGCGTCGACGCGAGGGCCCTCGATCAGGCCGAAGCCGTAGCAGAGCGTCTCGATCGTCACCGCTGCCGCTCCTCCCGCTAGCGCGGCAGACCAAGCCCGCGGGTGGCGATGATGTTGCGCTGGATCTCGGATGTGCCGCCGGCGATCGTCGCCTGCACGGCGTTGAGGTAGCCTCCCGCCGCCCCGCCCGCCTGCGCTTCCTTGCGCTTCGTGTCCCACATCGTGCCGTAGAGGCCGTAGGCCTTGAGCGTGAGCGCGGCGATGCGCTGGTTTAGCTCGGTGACGAAGAGCTTGGACATCGAAGCCTCGTAGTTCGGAATCTGCCCGTGATCCTGCATCGAGATGATGCGGTAGGAGAGCATCTTCGCGACGTTGGCCTCGATGAAGCGGTCGGCGAAGGCCATGCGTGTCGAGTGCTTGTCGAGCGTTGTCTCTTCCTCGGGCACATCCTGAGCACTGCTGAGCAGGCGGTTCAACGAGCGCTGGATGCCGACGGCGTTGCCGATGCCGGAGCGCTCGAAGTCCAGCGTCGTGGCGCCGACGTACCAGCCGCGGTCGATCTCGCCGAGCGCGTTCGATGCGGGCACGCGGACGTCCTCGAAGAAGCACTCGCTGAAAAACTGGTTGTTCGCCATCGTCGTGAGCGGACGGATAGAGACGCCGGGGCTCTTCAGGTCGAGCAGGAAGTAGGAGATGCCACGGTGCTTGGGGGCATCCGGGTCCGTGCGCGTGAGCATGAACATCCAGTCTGCGGTGTGCCCCATGGTCGTCCAGATCTTCTGGCCGTTGATCACGAACTCGTCACCGTCCCGCACGGCACGCGTCTGCAGGGACGCCAGGTCAGAACCGGAGCCGGGCTCCGAGTAACCCTGCGCCCACTGCACCTCGCCGGCCAGCATGCGCGGGATATGTTCCTTCTTCTGCTCCTCCGTGCCGTGGGCGATCAAGGTGGGGCCGAGCATCATCACGCCGAGGCCGCCGATGTTCATCACCGAGTTCTCGGCGAACACCTCGTTGAGGACGAACTGGTCTTTCACGCTCATGCCCGCGCCGCCGTACTCCGCGGGCCATGCCGGGGCGATCCACCCCTTCTCCGTGAGCGCCTCGCGCCACGAGTCCCAGGCATCCTTCATGTTGGTCGTGGGTTCGCTCTTCGCTGATCTGGCCGGGGGCCAGTGTGCGCCGACGAACTCCTGGACTTCCGCGCGGAACGCGGCTTCGCTCGGGCTGTCTTTGAGGTCCATGCGTGTCGCTCCTGCGGGTGTGGGAGCTTCGGATCAGTGCGGATGGGGCGGTGTGTCATGCCCCCGTCCGCGCCAGGCAGCTACGGTCATATTCTACAGGATCCGTCCCTCACGATCCGGGCCGGTCCAGGGTGGCCAGGAGCCGTCATGGGCGCATCAGTCGCGGCTTCGGCCCGAGTTCCGTCTTCAGCGCTGTCTGGGCGCGGTTCACCCAGTCCGTGACGATCGGGCGGGTCTCACGCGGGTCGATCAGGTCGTACAGTCCGAACGACTCCGCTCGCAGGAACGGGTTGCGGTCCTTCGCGTACAGGTCTTCCAGCTCCTGGCGGCGGCGATTGGGGTCCTCAGCGGCCTCGATCTCGCGGCGGTGGGCGGCGGCGACGCCTCCCTCGAGCGGGATCGAACCCCACTCGCCCGAGGGCCACGCGTAGGTGGGGCCGTTGCCGTTGTGATGGGCGTCCGCGGCCACACCGTAGGCCTTGCGCACGATGAAGTTGATCCACGGCACGGTCGCCTGCTTCACGGCGGCCATCGCGCGGATGCCGCGACGCAGCGTGCCTGACGACTCCGCCTCCAGGCCGATCATGTAGCCGGGGTCGTCTTCGAAGCTGACGATGGGCAAGTGGAAGCTGTCGCAGAGGTCGACGAAGCGCACCATCTTGTCGGAGGCGTCGCCGTCCATCGCGCCGCCGATCCAGTTCGGATTGCTGCTGACGACGCCGACGGCATAGCCGTCGAGCCGCGCGAGGCCGGTGGTGAGCGCCCGCCCGAAGTACGGCGTGAGCTCGAAGAAGCTCTCGCGATCGAAGACGTGATCGATCAACTTCTTCGGGTCGTAGGTGCGGCGTCGGTCGCGGGGGATGACGGAGAGCAGTTCCTCGTCGCGACGCACGGGATCGTCGGTCGGCTTTGCTCGCAGGGGCAGCTCCCAGGCGTTGTTCGGCAGGTAGCTCAGGAACCGCCGGATCTGGGCGAAGCAATCCGCCTCGTCCTCCGCGACGTTGTCGACGAGTCCGCTGTAGGCGTGGACCTTCCAGCCGCCCAGCTCCCACTTGGTCAGCGATTGGCCGAGCGCCCGCTCCACCACCGGCGGGCCGCCGGCAAAGACGACGGCCGCGTCCTTCACCATCACCGAGAAGTGCGCGAGCGCCATGCGAGCCGCCGCAATGCCCGCCGTCGAGCCCATCGCCGCCGCCACCACCGGCACGGAGCCGAGCATGTCGACGTACGGAGACGGCCCCCCCTTCCCCACCGTCATCGCCCGCCCGGAGTGGCTGGAGCGGTTGGTGCGGACGCTGCCGCCCCCGCTTTCGTGCAGCCGCACCAGCGGGATGCGGTACTGCATCGCCAGGCTGTCGAGGCCGTAGGTCTT
>JASLOV010000289.1 GCA_030745285.1 Dehalococcoidia bacterium
TCACCTTGCTCATCGAGCCAGCGGTAGAAACCCTTAATCGTCGTCGCCCGTCGCTTGACGGAGGTGTCGGCGATACCGGCCTCGCGCTGGGCGGCGAGGAAGGCGCGGCCCTGGCTGCGACCTGCGCGGTCGAACGGCACCCCCATCTCCCCGAGGAAGCCGAGGAAGACGCCGACGTCGCGCCGGTAGTTGCGGATGGTGTAGCTCGATCGGCTCCTCACCCGCTCAAGGAATTCGAGGTAACGCTCGAGGGCTTCGAAGCCGGGCGCGTCCTCGTCGCGGCGATCGGAATCGTCACGAGGCGTGTCGATGGGGGTTGAGTCGGTTGCGGCCGCCGAGGACGGTTCTGGCTGGGGCAGGGGAGGCCTCCGCCGGCCCGCCAGCCGGCATCGATGGATCGTAGCACGCGCTCTACGCCCGGAAGCTCCGGCCGGCGGGCCGGTCGTTACTTCTTGGCGCGGCTCTTCGTCTTCTTCCTCGCCGTCGCGCGCTTCTTGCGCTTCGGCTTCGGTGCGCGGGGGTCCTTGCCGGCATCGCGCAGCTTCTGCTCGCGCGCCGCGATCAGGTAGACGGCTTCGTCGAGCGTGACCTCCGCGGGGTCGCGGTCCTTCGGGATCGAGGCATTGACGGTGCCGTCGGTGACGTACGGGCCGAAGCGGCCGCGCAGCAGCCGCACCGGCTCGCCGTTGTCCGGATGTTCGCCCAGCGCCGCCAGCTCCGCCGGCCCGGAGCGGCGACCGCGCTGCTTCGGTTGCGCGAGGATGGTGAGGGCTTCCTCGAGCGCAACCGCCCGCAGGTGCTCGTGGTCGCGCAGGCTGCGCGTCTCGTCGCCCATCCGCAGGTACGGGCCGTTCGGGCCGTCGAGCGCGATCACGTCCGCGCCGTTCTCCGGGTGTACGCCGAGCGTCTTCGGGAACGAGAGCAGCTCCAGCGCCTGCTCGAGCGTCAACGTCTGCATCGACATGCCGGCCCAGATGCTGGAGCGACGCGGCTTCTGCCCGTTCTCGCCCTCGTCGCCGAGCTGCACGTACGGACCGAATCGACCGGTCTTGATCGTGACCGGCAGTCCGCTGGCGGGGTCGATGCCGACGATCTCGTCGCCTCGTGCGGCATCATCGAGCAGTTGCAGCGCGCGTTCCAGCGTCAGCTCGTCGGGAGTGACGCCGTCCGGCACCGTCGCGCGCACGTCGCCGTCGCCGGCCTGGAGGTAGGGGCCGTAACGGCCGACGCGCAGCGCGACGGGCTCCTCCAGCTGGTTCATGCCGAGCGGGATGGAGCAGACCTCGCGCGCGTCGATCGCCTCCCAGCCGGCGGCGATGCGGCCCTGCAGGCCGACCCCTTCGGCGTCCTCGTCGATGGTGCCGGCGCCGCCCCCGAAATAGAACTCGTGGAGCCACGGCAGGGAGTCGAGATCGCCGGTGGCGATGGCGTCGAGCATGTCTTCCATGCGTGCCGTGAACTCGGCGTTGACCAGCTCCGTGAAGTGGCGTTCCAGCAGCTGCACGACCGCGAACGCAGTGAAGGTCGGCACCAGCGCCGAGCCCAGCTTCCAGGCGTAGTCGCGGTCGATGATTGTCTGGATGATCGAGGCGTACGTGGAGGGGCGACCGATGCCGCGCTCCTCCAGGTCGCGGACGAGGCTGGCCTCCGTGAACCGCGCCGGCGGCTGGGTCTCATGGCCGCGCGCCTCCGTGCTTTCGGCTGCGAGCCGCTGGCCCTGCGTGAGCGGCGGCAGCAGCCGCTCCTGGTCCTCGAGCTCCGCATCGGGGTCGTCCGAACCCTCGACGTAGGCGCGAAGGAAGCCGGGGAAGGTGATCACCTTGCCGGTGACCGCGAAGGTGGCGGTCTGGCCCTCGCCGGCGTTCGCTTCCAGCCGCACGTTGGTGCGCAGGCCGGTGGCGTCGTTCATCTGCGAGGCGACGGTGCGCTGCCAGATCAGCTCGTAGACCCGGAAGCGGTCACCGTCCAGCTCTCGTCGCAGCGAGTCCGGCGTCTGGAAGCTGTCCCCGGCCGGCCGGATCGCCTCGTGCGCCTCCTGCGCGCCGCGGCTCTTCGCGGCGTAGGTGCGCGGCGAGGCCGGCACGTAGTCCTGGCCGTAGAGCGAGCCGATCTGGCTGCGGGCGGCGGCGACGGCCTGCTCCGAGAGGTTCGTGGAGTCGGTGCGCATGTAGGTGATGTAGCCGTTCTCGTAGAGGCTCTGCGCCGCCTGCATCGTGCGCTGCGCGGTGAAGCGCAGCTTGCGGCCCGCTTCCTGCTGCAGGGAGGAGGTAATGAACGGGGCAGGGGGTCGTTGCGTGTACGGTCGCTCGACGACATCGGCGACGACGAACGTGGCCGGGTGAAGCCGCTCCGCCAGCGAGCGCGCCGAGGTTTCATCGAGCAGCGCGACGTCGGCGTCCGACTTCAGTCCGCCGGTGTCGGCGTCGAAGTCGCGGCCGGTGGCCAGGCGCTTGCCGTCGAGTTCGGCCATGCGTGCACGCACGGACATGTCGGCGTCGCCGGCTTGCTGAGTCTCCGCGCGCAGGGTGGCATCGACGTCCCAGTAGCCGCCGGAGACGAAGCGCATGCGCACCCGTTCGCGCTCGACGACGAGCGCGAGCGCCGCCGACTGCACGCGGCCGGCGGAGAGCCGGGGCTTCACCTTGCGCCAGAGCACCGGCGAGACCCCGTAGCCGTAGAGGCGGTCGATGATGCGACGGGCCTCCTGGGCCTCTACCAGTTCGGCGTCGATGTCGCGAGGGTCGTTCAGGGCCGCTTCGACGGCCGTTCGGGTGATCTCGTGGAAGACCATGCGCCGCACCGGCACGGTGGGCTTCAGCACCTCCACGAGATGCGAGGCGATGGCCTCGCCCTCGCGGTCCTCATCCGTCGCCAGGTAGAGCACGGACGCCTTCTTCAGCGCCTTGCGCAGCGTCGCGACGGTCTGCTTCTTGCTGGCCGGGATGATGTAGAGCGGCTGGAAATCGTGGTCGACGTCGACCGCGAGGCGAGCCCACTTCTCTTTCTTGTACTTCGCCGGGATCTCGGCCGCGCTGGACGGCAGGTCGCGGATGTGTCCGACGGAGGATTCGACGACGTACTCGGGTCCGAGGTACTGGGCGATCGTCCGCGCCTTCGCAGGCGACTCGACGATCACCAGTGCCGATGCGCCGCCGCCGGGGCTATCTGAGGTCATGCCGGGCTCACGCTCTTCGATGTGTCGTATTCGGCCGATTCTTCGCGGACGCGGACGTACTGCATCGCGCCCACTTCCCGCACCAGTCCCTTCAGCTCGAGCAGAGCGAGCGTAGCGGAGACCTGGCTTGCTGCCAAACCGCTAACACGCACTATCTCATCCACGTGCTTCGGGTCCCGCGTCAGCGCGCCCATCAGCGAGCGCTCCTCCTTATTCTGCGGAGGAGCAGCGCGACCAAAGTCCATTTGCGCACCGATCATCGTCAGATTCAACGCCTCCAGCACATCTTCGGCCTTCGAGACCGGCGTCGCGCCGTCGCGGAGTAGCGCGACCGGGCCCCGCGACTGCGGCGAGAAGATCGAGCCCGGGACGGCGAAGACCTCGCCGTTCTGCTCCATCGCGAGGCGAGCGGTGATCATCGCGCCGCTCTTGTAGTCGCCCTCGACGATCAGCGTTCCCAGGGTCAGGCCGGAGATGATGCGGTTGCGGCGCGGGAAGTACTCGGCGCGTGGTTGCGTGCCCAGCGGGTAGTCCGTGATCACCGCGCCCTGCTCCGCGATCTGGTCGGCCAGCGCGGCGTGTTCCGCCGGGTAGGTCATGTCGAGGCCGTTTGCGACGACCGCCACCGTGCGCCCGTTCGCTTCGAGCGCCGCGCTGTGGGCGATGCCGTCGATGCCGCGGGCCAACCCGGAGACGATGGTGATGCGGTTCGCCGCCAGCGATCGGCTCAGCTCGCCCGCCGCCTGGCGGCCATAGGCCGTGGCGCGGCGCGTGCCGACGACGGCGACG
>JASLOV010000290.1 GCA_030745285.1 Dehalococcoidia bacterium
AGATGGTGATGCCGGGCGACAACGTCACGATCAACATCGAACTGATCACCCCCGTCGCCGTCGAAGACGGTCTGCGCTTCGCCATCCGCGAGGGCGGCCGCACCGTCGGCGCCGGCGTCGTCACGGGCATCTCCGAGTAACAACGGGAACGTACAGGGAATCAGGAAACAGGCGGAGTCGGAACAACATGCCAGCACAGCAGAACATCCGCATCCGCCTGAAGGCGTACGATCATCGGGTGCTTGATCGCTCCGCGGCGCAGATCGTGGAGGCGGCGGAGCGCACCGGAGCGGTCGTGGCCGGCCCGGTGCCGCTGCCGACACGCGTGCGGCGCTACACGGTGATTCGCTCCCCGTTCAAGCACAAGGACTCCCAGGAGCACTTCGAGTCGCGGACGCACAAGCGCCTGATCGACATCCTGGAGCCGACGTCGAGGACCGTCGACACGCTGATGCGGCTGCAATTGCCGTCCGGCGTCGACATCGAAATCAAGCTGTAGGCGAGGGCGCGATGACCGTCGGGATGATCGGACGCAAGGTCGGCATGATGCGCGTCTATGACGGCGCCGGTCGCGTCCGCGGCGTGACCGTGATCGAGGTCGGCCCGAACCGCGTGACCCAGCTCCGCACCAGCGACCGCGACGGCTACGAGGCCGTGCAGGTCGGCTTTCGCGGCAATCGCAAGCGCGTGAGCCGTCCCGAGCGCGGCCATCTGCGCGAAGCGGGCGTCGACGAGCCGCTGACCGAGCTACGCGAGGTCTCCTCGGACGGCTCCGACTTCACGCTCGGCCAGGAGATCCTCGTCGACCAGTTCACACCGGGTGAGTACGTCGATGTCACCGCGACCTCCAAGGGTCGCGGTTTTGCCGGCGGCGTCCGCCGCTGGGGATTCGCCGGCGGCCCGAAGACACACGGCCAGTCCGACAAGTGGCGCGGCCCGGGCTCCGTCGGCGCCGGCACGTACCCGGGCAAGACGTGGAAGGGCCAGAAGATGGCCGGCCACATGGGCGCCCGCCGCAAGACCGTGCTCAACCTGCTGGTCGTACAGACCGATCCGAGCCGCAACCTGTTGCTCGTCGGGGGTTCCGTACCGGGGCCCCGGGGCGGGCTCGTGAACGTCACCCCGGCCCGTCGCGCCCCGCTGGAGGGATACGAGCCGCCCGAGCCGTTCGCTCCCGCGGAGGGCTCCGCGACGCTCGACGAGAGCGTTCCCGCCGACGCCGCCGACGCAGCCGAGGACGACACCGAGGTGGCTGCCGGTGAGGCTGCCAGCGGCGACGCGGTGGCCACCGAGGCTTCCGCCGAGAGCGATGACGCTGCTGACGCCGCGGACCGCGCGGCCGATGCTGCTGACGAGCCCGAAGCCGCGGAGCCGGAGAGCGATGACGCCGACACAGCAGAAGACGAGCAGTCCGAATGAAGCTCAACGTGACCGACGCCGCGGGCAAGAAGCTCACCGCGATCGATGTCGATGACGCCGTCTTCGGCATCGAGCCGAACGAGGCCGTCGTGCATCAGACGCTGGTGGCGCAGCTGGCCGCTCGCCGCTCCGGCAGCGCGAACACGAAGAGCCGCGGCCAGGTGCGCGGCTCCACCCGCAAGATCCGGCGGCAGAAGGGGCTGGGTATGGCGCGCATGGGCTCTAACCGCTCACCGCTTCGTCGCGGCGGCGGCGTCGCCTTCGGCCCCTCGCAGCGCTCCTACGCGAAGAAGCTCCCGAAGCGCATGCGCCGGCTGGCGATCCGTTCGGTGCTCGCCTCGCGCGTAGCAGAGGAACGGCTGGCCGTCGTCGATGAGCTCGCCATCGCGGAGCCGTCGACGAAGGCGATCGTCTCGCTGCTGGAGAGCATCGAAATCGGGCGCTCGGCGCTGATCGTGACGGCGGAATCGGACCGGGCGGCGCTGCTCTCCGCGCGCAACGTATCGGGCGTCGGGGTGACGCCGGCGGACACGCTGAACGTCGCCGACATGCTGGCCCATCGCACGCTGGTGCTCACCACCGCCGCCGTGCGGCGCATCGAAGAACTCTGGGGCGGCGAACGGGCGAGCGGTCGCCCGCGTCCGCAGCCCGTGGCAGCGGAGGGATAGCGCGCGATGCCGAAAGCGATCCACACCTACGAAGTGCTGCGACGGCCGATCGTGACCGAGAAGAGCACGATGCTGGCTGGCCAGGGCAAGTACGTCTTCGAGGTCGCCATGGCTTCGAACAAGCCGCAGATCAAGGAAGCCGTGGAACGAGCCTTCGACGTTGGCGTGACCTCCGTCAACACCTCAATCGTGCGCGGCAAGATGAGGCGCACCGGTCGCGGCCGGCCGACGCGCCAGCCGGCCTGGAAGAAGGCCATCGTGACGCTCGCGCCGGGCGACCAGCTCGACTTCTTCGAGGGGGTGTAGCGATGCCGATCCGCAACTACAAGCCGACATCGCCCGGGCGGCGCGACGCCAGCGGCTTCACGTTCGAGGAGATCACCAAGAAGAAGCCAGAGAAGCGGCTGCTCGTCACGAAGAAGAAGCGTGCCGGGCGAAATCGCTCCGGGCGCATCTCGATCCGCCACCGTGGCGGCGGCAACAAGCGGCGCATCCGCATCATCGACTTCAAGCGCGACAAGGACGGCGTGCCGGGCCGCGTCGCTGCGATCGAATACGACCCCGGCCGCAGCTCTCGCATTGCGCTGATCTTCTACGCCGACGGCGAGAAGCGGTACATCGTCGCGCCGGATGGGCTGGGCGTGGACGACCAGATTCTCGCGGCGGCGGACGCGCCGATCTCCAACGGCAACACGCTGCCGCTCTCGGCGATACCCACGGGCACGCTCGTGCATAACGTGGAACTGCAGCCGGGCAGGGGCGGCCAGATGGGCCGTTCCGCCGGGTCTGGGATCCAGGTGATGGCGAAGGACGGCAACTACGTGCTGCTGCGGCTCCCTTCGGGTGAGATGCGGCAGGTGCTGGAGCGCTGCAAGGCGACCATCGGCACCGTCGGCAACCCGGAGCACAAGCAGGTGAAGCTCGGCAAGGCGGGGCGCAAGCGTCACCGCCGCCGCCGCCCGCAGGTGCGCGGATCGGCGATGAACCCGAACGACCACCCGCATGGCGGTGGTGAAGGCAAAGCGCCGATCGGCATGCCGGGGCCGAAGACGCCGTGGGGTAAGCCGGCGCTGGGATTTCGAACACGTCGCAACAAGCGCACGGGCAAGTTCATCGTGCGCCGGCGCGGCCAGGGACGGAGGTAAGCGGTGTCCCGATCGACCAAGAAGGGGCCACACGTCGACCCGAAGCTGATGCGGATGGTCGAGATCGCTCGCGCCTCCGGGCGCAAAGAGGTGATCAAGACGTGGTCGCGAGACTCCACGATCATGCCGGAGATGGTCGGCGTGACGATTGCCGTCCACGACGGCCGCCGCCACATCCCGGTCTTCTGCACCGAGAACATGGTGGGTCATAAGCTTGGCGAATTTGCGTTCACCCGCACGTTCCGCGGGCATCGTGGCCGTAGCGAGACGACCTCGACGGCGCGATAGGGAAGCGCGGACATGGAAGTACGAGCACTCGCCACCGATCAGCCGGTCTCGCCTCGCAAGGTGCGGCTCGTGCTGCAGCTCGTCCGCGGCCGCCCCGTGGAGGAGGCGCTGGCGATGCTTGAGTTCATGCCGCAGCGTTCGGCGCGCATCGTCGCGACGACCATCAAGTCGGCCGTGGCGAACGCGGAGAACAACTACGAACTGAACCCGGACGGGCTGGTGATCAAGTCCGCCATTGCCGGGGACGCGAGGACCCTGAAGCGCTTCCGGCCGCGGTCGCGCGGGCGCACCAGCCCCCAGCTCAAGCGCCGCAGCCACATTGAAATCATCGTCGAAGGTGAGGTGTTCTGATGGGCCGCAAAGTCCATCCCTACGGGTTCCGCGTCGGCATCACCCGTGACTGGCAGTCAAAATGGTTCAGCGAGCGCCACTACCGCGAGCTGCTGCACGAAGACCTGAGACTGCGCCACTTGATCAGGCGCGAACTGCCGGACGCCGGCATCTCCGAGGTGCTGATCGACCGCAACGCCAATCAGCTCACGCTCAGCGTGAAGACCGCCAAGCCCGGCATCGTGATCGGTCGCGGGGGCGCCAACGCCGACCGCCTGCGCGCGCTGCTTCAACAGGCCGCGCCGGACAAGCGAGTGCGCCTCAACATCGAAGAGATCGCCGTCCCGGAACTGGACGCCTACCTTGTTGCCCGCTCCGTCGCCGACCAGCTGGAGCGCCGCGTGGCGTTCCGGCGAGCGACGAAGCAGGCCGTGCAGCGCACGATGCAGCGCGGCGCACTGGGCTGCCGCGTACGCGTCGCCGGGCGGCTGGGCGGCATCGAGATGTCGCGTGCCGAGCACGAGATGCAGGGCCGCGTGCCGTTGCACACGATCCGCGCCGACATCGACTACGGCCTCGCCGAGGCGAACACCACGTTCGGCGTGATTGGCGTGAAGTGCTGGATCTATCGCGGCGACATCGCCGCTGACGAGACGCCGTTCGCCAAGGCGGCCGCAGAACTCACGGGGTCCTAGAGCGATGTTGCAGCCGCGACGCACGAAGTACCGCAAGCAGTTCCGCGGCCGGCGCCGCGGCGCCGCCCAGACCGGGAACACGATCGCCTTCGGCGAGTTCGGTCTGCAGGCGCAGTCGAACGGCTGGGTCGATTCCCGGCAGATCGAGGCGGCTCGACGTGCCATCACCGGTTCACTGCAGCGAGGTGGCAAGGTCTGGATCCGGGTCTTCCCGGACAAGCCGGTGACTTCCAAGCCGATCGAGACGCGCATGGGCAAGGGCAAGGGCGCCGTCGACCGCTGGGTCGCCGTCGTGCGGCGCGGCCGGATGATGTTCGAGATTGCCGGCGTCTCCGAGGAGGCTGCCCGTGAGGCGCTGCGGCGTGCCAACCACAAGCTCTCCGTGAAGGCGAAGATCATCGCTCGGGAGGACCGGTACTAATGGCGGCTCCTGAAACGACCGAGCTACGCGCGATGAGCGACGAGGACCTGGCGAAGGAACTTGAGGACACGCACCAGGCGCTCTTCAGCCTGCGCTTCCAGACGGCGACGCGGCAGCTTGCCGATGTCTCCCAGGTACACAGCGCCCGTCGCCGCATCGCACGCATCAAGACGCTGCTCACGGAGCGCGACATCCTCGCCGAGGCAGACGCCCTGCTGGCCGGGGACACCGCCGGCGACGCAGTGGACGAGGCCGTCGACGGCGAGAGCGACGAAGAAACTGATGAAGGCGATTAGGACTAACGGATGACGGCTGAACCCCAGGCGGTCAAGCGAAAGCAACGTGTCGGCACCGTGGTGTCGCACCACGGCGAGAAGACGATCGTCGTCTCGGTCGAACGTGCCTCGCACCACCGCCTCTACCGCAAGGTGATCCGCCGCACGAAGCGCTACCACGTGCACGACGAGGGCAACGACGCCACCAGCGGCGACCTCGTGCGCATCGAAGAGTCCCGGCCGATGAGCGCAACCAAGCGCTGGCGGCTGGTCGAGGTGCTGACCGAACGCGCCATTGCCGAGGTGGCGCCGGAGTCGATCGACGAGACGCTGGTGTCCGACGTGCAGCGCACCGCCGCGCGTGCCGAGGCCGAAGCCGCCGAGGCCACTGCCCAGGATCCGGTGCCCGCAGCGCCCGTCGCGGCCGCTGCAGAGGCCACCGGGGCCACCGCAGCCCCCGAGGGTGAGAGTGCCGACGCCGCTACGGAAGCGGCTGCAGAGTCCACGGGCGACGACGCCGAGGAAGAGACGCCGGGTACCGAATGATCCAGCAGGAATCACGGGTCAAGGTCGCCGATAACTCCGGCGTGCGCGAGGTGCTGTGCATCCGCGTGCTCGGCGGCACCGGCCGGCGCTATGCACGGGTCGGCGACATCATTGTCGCGACCGTGAAGGACGCAGTGCCGAACAGCGCCGTGAAGAAAGGAGAGGTCGTGCGCTGCGTGATCGTGCGCACCGCCCAGCCGTTCCAGCGCCAGGACGGATCCTCGATCCGCTTCGACGAGAACGCCGCGGTGGTCCTCGAGGACGATGAAGGCAACCCGCGCGGCACCCGCATCTTCGGGCCGGTCGCGCGTGAGCTGCGGGAGCGACGGTTCATGCGGATCATCTCGCTCGCACCGGAGGTGCTGTGATGGCAGCGAAGGTGCGGCGCAACGACACGGTCGAGGTGATGACGGGCAAGGACCGTGGCCGTCGCGGCGACGTGCGCTCCGTGATCAGCGACAGCGACCGGCTGCTGGTGACCGGCATCAACATGGTGAAGAAGCATCGCCGCCAGCGGAACGCCAACGAGCCGTCGCAGATCATCGAGATGGAATCGCCGATCCACCGCTCGAACGTGCAGCTCGTCTGCGGGTCGTGCGACAAGGCGGTGCGGGTCGGATTCCGAGTCCTTGATGACGGGCGCAAGGTGCGCTTCTGCAAGAGCTGCGACGAGGCGATCGACTGATGACGACAGCAACGACCTACGTTCCCCGCCTGCGGCAGCGCTACCTCGATGAGGTCGTCGAGGTCCTGACGCGCGAGTTCAATTACCGGAACCCCATGCAGGTGCCGACCTTCACCAAGGTCGCCGTCAACATCGGTCTCGGTGAGGCCCTCACGGAAGGTCGGGCGATCGAATCGGCGGTGGCGGACCTCACCGCCATCACCGGTCAGCGGCCGGTGGTGACGCGGGCGAAGAAGGCAATCTCCAACTTCAAGCTGCGTGAGGGCAACCCGATCGGGGTGGCGCTCACACTGCGGGGCAACCGCATGTGGGAGTTCTACGATCGGCTGGTGAATGCGGCGCTGCCCCGTGTTCGAGACTTCCGCGGCATCTCCGCTGACTCGTTCGACGGCCGGGGCAACTACGCCCTGGGCCTGACCGAGCAGTTGATCTTCCCGGAGGTGAGCTTCGATGACATTGACCGCGTGCGCGGCATGCAGGTGAATATCATCACCTCCGCCCGCACGGATGAAGAAGGCAAGCGGCTGCTCGAGCTACTCGGCATGCCGTTTGAGCGAAGGTAAGGAGGGAGCAACCGGTGGCGCGTAAATCGTTGATCGCGAAGGCGAACCGCAAGCCGAAGTACTCCAGCCGGAAGCTGAATCGCTGTCCGGTGGTCTGGGCGGACCGGCCCTGTGGGCGCGTTCGCGCCTACATGCGCCACTTTGGGATGTGCCGCATCTGTTTCCGAAGGCTCGCCTCGGAAGGCAAGCTGCCAGGCGTGAAGAAGGCCTCCTGGTGAGCGGGCGCAAGACGAAGAAGACAGCCGAGAGGAGGCAACGAGCATGACGATGACGGACCCGATCGCCGACATGTTCACCCGTATCCGCAATGCCGCCTCGGCGCGCCATGACAACGTCAAAGTGCCGGCGTCGAAGGTGAAGCGGGCGGTGGCCGACGTGCTGCGGGCGGAGGGCTTCATCCGCGGCTACGCAGATGAAGAAGAGGGGCCGCGCTCCTACATCAACCTCAGCATCATGTACGACCAGGACCACAGGGCGGTGCTCGGCGGCATCCGTCGCGTCTCCCGTCCGGGGCTGCGCGTCTACGTCGGCAAGGGCGAGATCCCGCGCGTCTACGGCGGGCTGGGCATCGCCATCATGAGTACATCACAGGGAGTCATGTCCGGGCGCGAAGCCTGGCGTCGCAAGATCGGCGGCGAAGTGCTGGGCTACGTCTGGTAGCGACGAGGACGGATCAGGGAATGTCACGCGTCGGCAAACAGCCCATCCCCATCCCTTCCGGGGTGACGGTCACCCTCGGTGAGGGCGCCCCCGGTGACGGCGGCAGCGACGGCACGCCCTGCACCGTGAAGGGACCGAAGGGCGAACTGAGCCACACCGCGCACCCGGACGTGCGGGTCACCATGGATGGCGACGCGGTGATCGTGACGCGCCCCTCCGACGCGCCGGAGCACCGAGCGCTGCACGGCCTGACGCGGGCGCTGCTGGCAAACATGGTGACGGGCGTGACGGACGGGTTCCGCAAGACGCTGGAGATCGTCGGTACCGGCTATCGAGCGCAGCTGCAGGGGAAGTCGCTCGTCCTGAACGTCGGCTTCTCGCACCAGGTGGAGATGGAGCCGCTGGACGGCGCCGAGTTCGAGGTGGAGACGCCCACGCTGATCCACGTCAGCGGTATCGACAAGCAGGTGGTCGGACAGCAGGCCGCGCTGGTGCGAGCCGTGCGCCCGCCGGAGCCCTACAAGGGCAAGGGCATCCGCTACCAGGACGAAGTCGTCCGCCGCAAGGCAGGCAAGGCCCGCATCGGCGTGATCGGGTAGGGGGAGCCACAGATGGCAGCAAAGACCCGACGTGCGGCACGGCTGCGACGCCACGTCCGCCTGCGCAAGAAGTTGCGCGGCAGTGCGCAGCGCCCGCGGCTGGCGGTGTTCCGCTCCGGCCGTCACATCTACGCGCAGTTGATCGATGACGACACCGGGCGCACCCTCGTCACCGCCTCCGACATGGAAGCGGACATGCGCGATGAGGCGCCCGCCACGAAGACGGAAATTGCGAAGCGCGTCGGCGAACTCGTCGGCAAGCGTGCGAACGACGCAGGGCACCGTGCGGTCATCTTCGACCGTGGCGGGTTCACCTTCGCCGGCCGCGTGAAGGCGCTGGCGGAGGCCGCCCGCGAGGAAGGGCTGGAGTTCTAATGGAGCGAGACGCCCGATGGTAGGAGGAGGCGGCGGTGCTGGTGGCGGCGGCGGTCGCGGCGGCGGTGGTGGTGGCCGCGGCGGTGGCGGCCCGCGTGGCGGCGGTGGCGATCGTCCCCGGCGTCGTGACCGCAGGCGCGGCGAAGAGGATAACGGGCCCGAGTTCATCGAGAAGGTCGTCTTCATCAACCGCGTGGCGAAGGTCCAGAAGGGCGGACGCCGCTTCAGCTTCACCGCGGTGGTGGTGATTGGCGACGGCGACGGACGCGTCGGCTATGGCATGGGCCGTGCCAACGAGGTGCCGGAGGCGATCCGCAAGGGTGGCGTGATCGCGCGCCGCGCGATGACCCGCGTGCCGCGGCGCGAAGGTACCGTCGTGCACGAAACGCTGGCGCAGTTCAAGTCGTCCAAGATCGTGATTCGCCCGGCCTCGCCCGGGACCGGCATCATCGCCGGCGGCGCGGTGCGAGCGGTGATGGAGGCGGCCGGCGTGAAAGACGTGCTCACCAAGTCGCTCGGCTCGAATACGCCGATCAACGTCGTCCGTGCCACCGTGGAGGCGCTGCAGGCGATGCAGCCGCCGGCACAGGCAGTGGCAAGGCGAGAAGCCCTGCGCGAGCAGGCCGACCAGGAGGCCGCGGCCGCGGCCGCGCGGGCAGCGGCGGGGTAGCATGGCAAGGATGCGTATCACCTGGCGGAAGTCCGCGATCGGGTACGCCCACGATCAGAAGCGCACCATTCGCGCGCTCGGCCTGAAGCGCCTGCACGACAGCATCGAGCATGAAGATTCGCCGAGCATCCGCGGCATGACCCACAAAGTGAAACATCTGATTACGATCGAGGAGCTGGACTGACGTGGACCAGCACACGCTGAAACAGCCAGACGGCTCACGCCACCCCCGCAAGCGCATCGGCCGCGGCGTCGGTTCAGGCCAGGGCACCTACGCCGGCCGCGGCGTGAAGGGTCAAAAGAAGCGCGGCAAGGTGCGCGTCGGTTTCGAGGGCGGCCAGATGCCCCTGATCCGCCGGCTCTCTCACAAGCGCGGGTTCCGCAACCGTTCGCGGGTTGAGTTCCAGGCCGTGAACCTCAGCGACCTCGCGCGGTTCCCAGCCGGTACGGCCGTCGACGGCGCGGCACTGGCGGAGATGCGATTGCTGGACGATGCGGCGACGCCGTTTAAGGTGCTGGCGGACGGTGAGCTGGACCACGCGCTGTCCGTGACGGCGCCGCGGCTGTCCGCCGCCGCCAAGGAGGCGATCACCGCAGCCGGCGGCTCCTTCGAGGAGCTGGCACCGGCGGTGAAGAAGGTGCGCAACCGCATTCACCTGCGCCGGGCGAAGTCCGCGCCTGCCGCCGCGGATGCTGGCGATGAGGCCGATTCAGCCGACGAGGATGCGGACCAGGACGACTAGCGAATGGCCGAGAGCGCCCCTCCGTCGACTCGACCGCGCCTGCTCCAGGCCGGCATCGATGCGTTCTCACAGCCTGATGTTCGCGGCAAGATTCTCTTCACGCTGGCGATGCTGCTCGTCTTCCGCTTCGTCGCTCACGTGCCCGTGCCGGGCGTGGAGCGCGACGCGCTGCAGCGCACGTTCGACAACAACGCCATCCTCGGATTTCTCAACCTCTTCTCCGGCGGCGCGCTGGAGAACCTCTCGGTGGCCGCGCTGGGCGTCTACCCGTACATCACGGCGACGATCGTGATGCAGCTTGCGACGCCGCTCATTCCGCGCCTGCAGGCGCTCTCGCAGGAGGGCGAATCCGGGCGTCAGCGCATTCAGCTCTACCAGCACTGGATGACGGTGCCGCTGGCCGCCGTGCAGGGTTATGCCCAGCTGCTGCTGATTCAGCAATTCGGCGGCGTCACCGGTATCGGCTTCAGCGGCGAGAACGCCCTGCCGACGGTGGCCACGATCATTTCGATGGTGGCCGGCACGATGTTCCTCGTCTGGCTCGGCGAGCTGATCAGCGAGAATGGTGTGGGCAACGGCGTCTCGCTCATCATCTTCGGCGGCATCGTCGCCGGCATGCCGCGGTTGCTGGGCCGGGGCGTGCTGACCGGCACCGGCGCGGCGCTGGGCGGCATGCTGCTGCTCGCCTTCGTGGCGGTCGCTGTGGTCGCGCTGATCGTGTACTTCCAGGAGGCGCAGCGGCGGATTCCCGTCCAGTACGCTCGATCGAGCATCAGAGGCGGCCGAATGTACCGGCAGCAGGGGCAGTCGCACATCCCGTTGCGCGTCAACAGTGCCGGTATGATCCCGCTGATCTTCGCGTTCTCGATCATGATCTTCCCGCCGGCCTTTGCGCAGTTCGTGGCGGAAACCGCCGATGTGGGGTGGGTCGCGAGCACGGCCGACTTCTTCCAGACTGCGCTGTCTCCCGCCGGGCTGCTGTACTGGGTGCTGCTGTTCTTCCTGGTGGTGATGTTCGC
>JASLOV010000291.1 GCA_030745285.1 Dehalococcoidia bacterium
CGCAACAGGATGAAGTAGAACGCGGCCATGATGCCGAGGAGCGCCAGCAGCACGTCCATCAGCGCGCCGTCCGCGTCTTCCGCGCGATGTCCCGCACCTGGTAGGCGGCTGCGTGATGCACCGTGTGATGCACTCGGTGGAGCACTATGCGCCATCCGTTGAGGGACCGGCCGTCGTGACACCCGCCGGGCGCTCGTCATCGCCCGTGGAGTCGCCAGCGCCGGCCTCACCGGCGTCGCCGTCCGGTTCCTGCGCCCAGCCCTGGGCGTCGAGCTTCACGAGGTCATCGGGACTGTCCAGCCGGTCGACGTAGAGCACGCCGTTGACGTGATCGACCTCGTGCTCCAGCGCCTGTGCGAGCAGATCGTCGTCCGCCTTCACGCGAACCAGCTTGCCGTCGAGGTCCAGCGCCTTCACGGTCACCTTCCGCGACCGGGTGATGGCGCCGCGGTAGCCCGGTACCGAGAGGCAGCCCTCGGCGTCGAGCCGCCGTTCGCCCGAGCGGCGCGCGACCGTCGGGTTGATCAGCGCGAGCGGCTCCTGCTCCGGCATGCCGAGCACGACGATTCGCAGGCCGACGCCGATCTGGGGCGCGGCGAGGCCGACTCCCTGCGCGGCGACCATCGACTCGATCATGTCGTCGACCAGACGGCGGATCGAATCGTCAACTTTGCGTACTTTCTTCGCCGGCTTCCGAAGGATCGGGTCGCCGAGATAGCGAATCGGCCTGATGGTCATGCACTCTCCGGTGGCGCGGTCGATTGTAGCCCGGTGCTTTCCCGGCGTCTGCGCGCGCCGTGATCGATCGCCCGGGACCGTCTCACGCGACGGTCATCGGGTCGACATCGACGGCCCAGCCGGGCGGGAGATCGACCTGCCGCAGCAGCTCCGTGGGGTCCGTGCCCCGCAGCAGCAACGACCAGCGGTGGCGGCCGCGTGCTCGCGCGACCTGCGGCCGCGACGGCCCCAGCACCTCGACATCGGGCAGCCCGGCCGCCAGGGCCGAGAGTTCACTGCGCACCCGGGACGCCTCCTCCGCCGCGTAGTCGCCACGCTCATGGGCGAAGAGCAGGCGCGCCAGGCGGCCGAAGGGCGGATAGCCGTGCAT
Source organism: Dehalococcoidia bacterium (assembly GCA_030745285.1). Classification (GTDB taxonomy): domain Bacteria; phylum Chloroflexota; class Dehalococcoidia; order UBA2979; family UBA2979; genus SHYR01. Next base: position 1,109 of record JASLOV010000291.1, read on the forward strand.
CGCACGCCACGACAGTTCCTGCTCGTAGAAGCCGGCGACATCGTGCGCGGCTGCGAACTCGATCGCCGGGTCCTCCGGGGAGAGCGTCTGGATCACGACCCGCCCCTCGCGTTCGGCTCGTCCCGCCCGACCGGACACCTGCTCCAGCAGCTGGAAGGTGCGTTCCCGCGACCGGAAGTCGCCCTCGCGCAGACCGTGGTCGGCGAGTACGACGCCGACGAGGGTGACGAGCGGAAGGTCCAGCCCCTTCGCCACCATCTGCGTCCCCACCAGCACGTCCGCCTCGTGTCGCATGAAGCGTCCGAGGATCTCCTCGTGCTGTTCAACGCGCCGCGCGGTGTCGCGGTCCCAGCGTTCGATGCGCGCGGCGGGGAACTGCTTGAGCACCTCGCGCGCGACGCGCTGCGTGCCGGCCCGTGCCTGGCGCAGCGGCGAGGCGCACTCCGGGCAGTGGGCCGGCAGCGGCCGGGCGCGGTTGCACTGGTGGCAGATCAGTCGCCCCGGCGGGTCGTGCAGCGTGAGCGAAATATCGCACGAGGAGCATGCCGGCGAGTGCCCGTTCGTGCAGAGCAGGAAGCCGGCCAGGCCGCGGCGATTGAGGAAGAGGATCGCCTGCTCCTCGCGATCGAGCGTCGTGGAGAGCGCCTCCGTCAGCTCGTCGGAGAAGAGCCCGCGCTCGCCACGCATGTCGACCACCTCGACCTTCGGCAGCTCGGACCGCGGCCATACCTTCGGCGGCCCCTCGGGCTGGGGCACGACGCGCACGCGCGACGGCAGTTCCAGCAGCTCGATCTGGCCTTCGACGCCAGCGTACCAGCGCTCCGCGTCCGGGGTGGCGCTGCCGAAGACGGTGGCGGCGCCGGAGAGCTCCCCGAGGCGCAGCGCGACGGTGCGGGTGTCGTAGCGCGGGGCCGGGTCCTGCTGCTTGTACGTCCACTCGTGCGCCTCGTCGATCACGATCAGCCCGAGGTCGGGCTGCGGCGCGAAGATCGCGGAGCGCGACCCGATCACCACGTCATAGGCGCCGTCCGCGATGGCGTGCCATTCGTCGTAGGCCTCGCCCAGCGAAATGCCGGAGTGCAGCACGCCGACCCGGCCCGGGAACTCCTGGGCGAAGCGGCGCACGGTCTGGGGGGTCAGCGCGATCTCGGGCACGAGCATGATGCCTCGCCGCCCCAGCTCGACGGCGTGGTGGAGCGCCGCCAGGTAGACCTCCGTCTTGCCGCTGCCGGTCACGCCCTCCAGCAGCAATCCGCCGCCCCCGGCCCGGTCGATGGCGGCGTTGACCGCGGTGACCGCGCGCTGCTGGTCGGGCACGAGGTCGACGGGGGCGCGGCGCTGGAAGTCGAAGTCGCGTAGCGGGTCGCGGCGGTCGAGCTGTTCGTCGATGCTCACGAGCCCTGACGCCTCGAGCGAGGCCAGCGCCTTGCGCGCCTCAGCGCCGACATCGCGCGCGAGCCCGGGCAGCGGCAGCGCCGCCCCCGGGTCCTCGGCCAGTCGCTCGAGGATGGTGGCGGCGGCAACCTGGTCTCGTGTGCGGGTCAGCACCCGCACCTCGTACCGCGCCCGCTCCTCGCTCACGGCCAGCGCGACATCCTCTGAGCCGGCGTCGGGTGTGCGGGCGACGAGGCCATCCTTGATCAGTGTCTCCACCGCCGGGCCGCCTCGTGCGACGCGCGCGACCTGGCCGAACGGCAGCGCCTCCCCGGCCTCCAGCAGCGCATTGATGGCGCGCGCCCGGCGTGACGAACGGCGACCCTCGATTGCCTGAGCGCGTGCCGCGGCATCCTCCGCGCTCACGAGCAGGCTCACCACCTCAACGACGCGCGGGCGGCCGCGCGGCCGCTGCAGCGTGTAGCGGCGCTCCGCCAGTCCGCGACGCACCAGCGCACTGAGGGCCGCGTCGAAGCCGCGACGTCCACCCGCCGACCGCAGCTCGTCGACGTCCGCTGGCTCGTCGCTGAGGCGATCGTAGATGCTCCGCTGACGTTCGGAGATCACCTCGGGATGGCCGCTGCCTCGCACCACTGAGGTCTTCGGCCGCTCGCCGGAGCCGGGCGGGAGCATCAGCGCGTACGCCTCCCACTTCGGGGCCAGGTAGTACTCGGCGACCCACGCCGCCAGCTCCAGGCGGTGCGGTGGGACGCGAGGCGCGGCCTCCAGCGGCGGCTCCAGCGGGCGCGTCTGTCCGGCGTAGCCCGGCAGGTCCATCGGTCCCTCGACGACGACGCCCTGCAACTTGCGCTGGCCCCACGGTACGTGCACCACCTCGCCTGCCTCGACCGAGCGGCCGGGGGGGACGTGATAGGTGAAGGTCATGTAATTCGGCCGGCCGGCGTTGACGGCGACCTTGACGAACCTAGGGCGCGGCTCAGCAGTCATCGACACCATGATACGAGTGGACGCTCGGCGATCGCCGGGACCCCTCGCCGGGCGTGTCAGTGCCCGACGTGAAACGGCGAACGAGGGGAAGAGACCCGGAGACTAGGTGTACTTCCCATGAACGTCGTTTACAGGCGCGAGGCGGGGACGACCCCGCGGGCCGCCGACAGCAGCGCCAGGATCTCTTCGCCGATCAGCATCGGGTCGAAGGGCTTGGTGATGTAGCCAATGGCCCCTTCGGTCGCCACCGGGCCGCCCGCCGACACCACGATCAGCGGCGCCGGCTCACCGGGCTGCGCGGCAAGGCGTCACGCGACCTCGTAGCCTTCTTCGCCTCCGAGGTTGATGTCCAGCAGGATGACGTCGGCTGTCAGGCCGGCCGCGATCGCGCCTACCGCCTCGTCCCCGGACCGGGCCAGCGTGACTTCGGCGTCGATCGTGCGCACCAGGGCGAGCCGGAGCAGGTTGAGGATGTCGTCATCGTCGTCAATACACAGCACGCGAAGGCGCGGCACTGATGGTGCCGCGTGCTCTTCCTCTTGTCCGGCCTTCGCAGTTGGGGTCATGCACAAGGCTACGCCACCACCACTATACTGGCACCATCGTGCGGCCCGCTCTTGCTGACATTTGGGGGAGGAATGGGCACTCAAGGGGACCCCGGAAACACTGAATCCGCGGGCAACTCGGGCGTCCGGGAGGGTAGCGAGGAGTTCCTGAAGCCGATCCAGGCGGAGTATCTAAGCCGCCTGCTCGGACAGGCGACGGAGTTCTCGAACTCTGGCAGCAGGCACTCACGGGCAACCGAGACGCTCTCACCCGGCTCTGTGACGCCATACACCGCATTGCTGGGAACGCAGGTACCCTGGGCTACCAGGAGCTCTCCTGGACGGCTCGTATCGCTGAGCTCGCGATCAGAGGCGGTCAGCCGCTGTCGGACGCAGAACCGGCAGTACAGTCGCTGCTGGAGACGATGAGCAGGACGCGTTGACGTGAGCCCGCACCCCGCTCCCGAGCGCCAACGACCGGCCGCGACTGTCAGGCAGGCGTCAGTACGGGGAGCCCACCGCTTGCGAGGCCGTTACGGGCGCCGCCTCCTCCCCGCCTACGCGATCACTGATGATCGACGCATTAACCTGCGAAGTGAGTAATGCCTTACATCCGCGCCCTGCGATCGCACCCGGCATCGTACCCACGCTGTTGGCGCTGCTCGCCGCCGTCGTGGTCGGTGGCAGCGGTTACCTGGCGATGGACCTTCGCCAGGTCCAGCACTCCGTTGAGGCATCTGCCGAAACAGCCGAGCTGCGGGAACTTGCGCGGCTCACACACCTCGCGGCCCACACCGTCCGCGATGGTGGCGACGAGGCGGCGCTGCCGTCAGCGACCGCCGCCACCCGCGTGCAATTCGACATCGCCGTCAACGGCGTGGCGGAAGCAGTCGACGACGCTCACGCCGAGGCGGCACGCCTCCCGCTCGGCAAGGCGCTCGATGAGTTCATCACGGCCGCGGCCCGCTTTGCGGCTGGCGATGGCGACGGCATGGAGATTGATAACGCGCTGCTGGTGCTCTTCGATGAACTCGATGCGATCTCGACCGTGGTCTCCAGTGGCGGCCTCGCCAGGACCGGAGAGCTCGGACGACTGCTGCTCATCGCCGGCCTCGCCGGCGCAGCCGGCACGGTCCTGCTCGCCGTAGGGTGGCAACGGAGCCGGGCGAGTCTGACTCGCTCTGACCGGCTGCTGCGGATGCAGGCTGACGCCTCGGCCGCGAACAACATCCGCCCCGGCCCCGTGCGCCTCAGGGTCTGGGAGTGGAGCCTGGCCAGCGACGAGATCAAGTACCTCGATGAGACGATCCCCATCCCGGACAGCGGCCACCGCATCGAGTACACGGGAGAGACCTTCCTCAACCTGATCTACCCGGACGACCGCGAACTCGTACAGGCTTTCGCTGAGCGAGCGGGCCGAGACGGCAGACCATACGAGGTCGAATACCGCTTCGTGCTGGCGGACGGCACGACCACTCTCGCCCGCGACGCGGTCGAGGTCATCCCCGCTGAGCGCGGGGGCGCTCCCACCCTGCGCGGCACGAACTACGACATCTCCACAACCACGATGATGGTGCGGGCGAACGCCGCCCTCCTCGGCAGCGACGAACGCTTCCGTCGCTCGCTCGCCGGACGCTGCCGTGATCCTCAACCAGAGGTTTGAGGTGACCTACATCAACGACGCCGCCCTTGCCCTCTCCGGATACGAGCCCGATGAAGTGCTCGGACACTCCTACGGCGAGTTCTGGCCCGGCTTCGAACTCGACGCGGAGCGCGCCGCCAGGCAACTGGAAGAGCTGGGATCGATCAGGTTCCGGCGCGACGACCGGCGCAAGGACGGCTCATTCATCGCGATCGAGCACAACGTGATCGCCCTTGGCGACGGCAGCTACCTCGGGGTCGCACATGACCTCACTGCCGCCGTCGAGGCCGAGAACGAGCTGCGCCAGAGCGAGGAGCGTTTCCGGCGCACGCTCGAGCGAGGCCCGGACGCGGCGGTGATCTTCAACGCCGACCTCCGCATCGAGTACGCGAACGACGCCGTGCTCGAGTTGCTGGGCACCACCCGCGCAGAGTTGATCGGCTGGACGGTCGATGACGATTGGCTGAACACGGCGGACAGGGAACGCCTGCCCGTCGAGCTCCAGGAGCTCCAGCGCACCGGCTCCAGGCAGGTGATACGCGAGGTCTCGCGCCCCGACCGCTCCCTGATCACGGCGGAACACAACCTCACCCCACTCGGCGACGGGCGGTACCTGGATGTGATCCACAACCTCACGCCGCAGCTCGAGGCGAAGGCCGAGCTGCGCGAGAGCGAGCAGCAGTTCCGTACCGTCGTCGCCACGGTTCCGAACGCGATCGTGATCATCGATGACCAGCAGCGCCTGATCCTGGTCAACGAGGCGTTGACGGCGATGCTGGGCTACACGAAAGAAGAACTGCTCGCTTTCGAGCACGGGACCCTGCTGGTGCATCCGGACGACCGCCAGCGGCTGGTCAGGGCCGCAAACGCGGTCCGTGACGGGGCCGGGCGATCGGAGTTCAGTGCCCGCCTCTTGCGCAAGGACGGCACCACCATCGAGGTCGAAGGTCTGCTCTCAGACTTCCGACTCGTCGACTGCAGGAAGGGACTGTTCGCACAGGCGAGGGACGTTACCGCGCGGCTCGCCGCGCAACGAGACGCCCAGGTCGCACTGCGCGCGCTCGGCGCGAGCGAGGCGCGGCTGGCGCGGGCACAGGCGATCGCTGCAATCGGCTGCTGGGAACTCGATCTCGCTACCGGGTCGATGTGGTGGTCGGACGAGCTCTTCCGGCTGTTCGGTCTGCGACCGGGCAGCGTCACGCCGGACCGCGAGCGCCTGCTTGAGGCGGTGCATCCGGACGACCGCGAGCGCATCGATGATTGGCTCCGGCAAGCGGTATCCGCGACCGCGGAGACCTTCATGCACGGCCGCGTCATGAGCGGTCCCGTCGGAGAACTGAGAGCCCGCTGGCACACCGAGGTCAGCCGCGACCGCGCCGGCGAGCCGCTCCAGGTGCTCGGCACCGTGTAGGACGTAACGGAGATCGTCCGGGTCCGTCGGGAGCTTGACGAGGCGCGGAAGTTGAAGGCGGTCGGCACGCTGGCGGCCGGCGTCGCACATGACTTCAACAACCTTCTGACAGTGATTGGCGGCAACGTCACTCTGGCGCTCGAAAGCGGCACCGATGGCGCACTCCTGCAGCCCGCAAAGCGGGCGACGGACCGCGCGAGCGAACTCGTTGGCAAGCGCCTGGACTTCGCGCGGTCCGGGGCGATCCACGAGTCAGGTGAGAGCGAACGGGCGATCGTCGACATGCGTCAGCCCACACGCGAGGCCGTAGCGATGGTGGAACAGAGCCTCGACGCCAGCATGACGCTTCACGCGGAGATCGCGGACGAGCCACTCTTCACCGCCACGGAACCCGGTGCGCTGGACCGTATCTGCGTTAACCTGCTCTTCAACGCCAGGGAGGCGATCGACCAGCGGCGACGGGAGCGCCCGACCGACCCGGACTACCAC
>JASLOV010000292.1 GCA_030745285.1 Dehalococcoidia bacterium
GGCTCCATATCGCCATCGAGGTCGGGCCGCTCGTGGCCGTAGAATGCGGCCACGAGCGGCCCCGGCAGCACCCGCGCCCCGGGCCGGCCGCGACCGCCGCAGCCGCCGATGTGAAGGCGCGACCGGCTCACGGGCGCCTATTAACGCAGTGATGAGTTGTTAAATTCGCGGGTGGCTGCGAAAGTAAGTCACTCAAGTTTCTGGAGGTAGCGACCGGCGACACCCGGCTCACGCACTGACGAGGGGACCGCAGATGCCCGTTGGCACGGAGGTGTACTCCGAGACCGAGGAGCGCCCGGGATGAGAATCACCCATCCTCGATGAGGAGTTCGAGGACTTCGAGACGGAAGCGACCGCATTCCTCGACGGGGAACGTGACGAGGCGAAGTTCATCGGCTTCCGCCTCAAGCAGGGCGTCTACGGACAGCGCCAGCCGGACCGCCAGATGATGCGCGTCAAGCTGCCCTTCGGCGGGACCTCGGCCGGCCAGCTCGACGCCTTCGGCGAGATCGCGGAGCGGTACGCCCCGCTGCGGCGCGGCCACATCACGACCCGCCAGAACATCCAGTACCACCACTACCCGCTGGCGAAGGCCACCGAGATGCTGCGCCTGCTCGGTGAGAGCGGCCTCTCGACGCACGAGGCCTGTGGCAACGTCGTGCGCAACGTCACCGGCGACCCGTGGGCGGGCGTGCGGCCGGACGAGCCGTTCGATGTCTCGCCGTACGCCGGTGCCTTCTCGCGCTACTGGGTGCGTAACGAGCTGACACCTCTGCTGCCTCGCAAGTTCAAGGTCGCCTTCTCCGGCAGCGACGAAGATGCCGCCATGGGCGACATCCACGACCTCGGATTCGTCGCGAAGACGAAGATCATCGACGGCAAGGAGGTGAAGGGCTTCCGGCTTGTCACCGGCGGCGGCCTCTCCACCATGGCCAAGCGCGCGCTGCTGTTGCGCGAGTTCGTCTCCGTCGACGACTACCTGCGCGTCTCGGAGGCGGTGCTCCGCATCTTCAACCGCACCGACTGGCTGCGGAAGAACATCGCCAAGGCGCGGCTGAAGTTCTTGGTCCAGCAGGAGGGTGAAGAGGCCTTCCAGCAGATGGTCGACGAGGAGCTGAAGGGCGACTGGGCCCGGCAGGACTACCCGCTCGACGAGCTGATCTTCGACCACGACGAGGAGTCGGTGGCACCGAAACCGTCGCCAGACGCGGAGCAGCCGAACGACGGCGACCGCGAGGCCTACGAGCAGTGGGTCCAACGTCTAGGCGCAGCGCCAGGCGGGCTACTCCACCGTCGAGGCGCTGGTGCCGCAGGGCGACCTCTCGCCCGAGCAGTTCCACGGGCTGGCGACGGTCCTGCGGAGGTACGGCGCGGGCCTGGCCCGCACGACCCCGTGGCAGAACATCGTGCTGCGCTGGATCCCCGACGAGAACCTCTACGCGGTCTGGAAGGCGCTCGAAGAGCTGGGCCTCGGCGGCGCCGGCGCGCTCGAGGTGACCGATGTCCTGAGCTGCCCCGGCACCGATAGCTGCAAGCTCGGCATCACCCCGTCGATGGGGCTGAACCGCGCCGTGCAGGCGAGGGTGCAGGAGATGGCGATCGACGACCTGCTGACGCGGCGCGTGCTGATCAACATCAGCGGCTGCCCCAACTCCTGCGGCATGCACCACCTCGGCAACATCGGCTTCCACGGCGCATCGACGCGGTCCGGTGAGCGGTAGATCCCCTCCTGCAAGGTCTTCGTCGCCGGCCAGCGTCGCCCCGGCCAGCGGCTGGAGCTGGGCACGCTGCTCAAGGTCACGATCCCCGCGAAGCGTGCGCCCGACGTCGTCGAGCGCTTCCTCGGCATGTACGAGGCGCAGCGCAGCGACGGTGAGGAGTTCAACGAGTTCGTCGATCGGGTCGGTCCGGAGAGCCTCACCGAGGCGATCCAAGACCTGGCCCTCAAGCCGGAGTTCTCGATGGACTCCATGAAGGAATTCATCGACTGGGAGCGCGAGGGCCTCTACGTGATGGAGCGCGGCGAAGGCGAGTGCGCCGTCTAGCACCGCCCCGCGCAGCAGCGAGTAACGAACGCGCGAACACCGCCGGATTCCGGCGGTGTTCTGCGATCCGGCCCCGGAGAAGCGGCTCTCCCGCCCCCGGGGCTCGCCGTTGCGTCTCACGTCGCGGGCTGCCGTAGGGTGGTGCCATGAGGATCCTCGCGATCGACATCGGCACCGGGACGCAGGACATCCTCGTCTACGACTCCTCCGGCCCCGTCGAGAACTCGCCGAAGCTGGTGATGCCCTCGCCGACCGTGCTCGCGGAGAGACGCATCCGCGAGGCGACGCGCACGGGCACGCCGGTGGTGATCACGGGCGTACTCTCCGGCGGCGGGCCGGTGAGCTGGGCGCTCGGCGACCACATCGCCGCCGGCCATGCCGCTTACTCCACTCCCGGCGCCGCGCGCACCTTCAACGATGACCTCGCGCGCGTCGAGGCGGACGGCGTCACGCTCGTTGGCGACGACGAGGCGGCGGCGATCAAGGGTGCCGAGATCCGGCTGCGCGACCTCGACCTGAACTCGATCCGCACGGCGCTCGACGCCTTCGGCGCAGACAGCTCGTTCGATGGGCTCGCGCTCGGCGTGCTCGACCACGGCGACGCACCGCCGGACGTCTCGGACCGCATTTTCCGCTTCCAGCACATCGAGCGCGTGCTCTCCGCGACGCCCGACGTGCGCGCCTTTGCCTTCCTCCCGGCGGACTTGCCGGAGTCGCTCACCCGCGCCCGCGCCGTGCTCGACAGCGTCGACATCGACGTCCCCACCGTCTTCATGGATACCGGCCCGGCGGCGGCGCTGGGGGTGCTGCACGACGGCGCCATCGCCTCCTCCCGGCGGATCTTCGTGCTCAACGCCGGCAACATGCACGCGCTCGGCTTCGTGCTCGACGGCACCGCCGTGCAGGCGACCTTCGAACACCACACCGGCGAGATCACGACCGAGCGGCTGGTGGAGTCGGTGGGCGAGCTGTGCGCGGGCACGCTCACCAGCGCGGCCGTGTTCGAATCGAAGGGCCACGGCGCGATCTACATCGGCGAGCCGCCGTTCGAGGTGGACATCGTCGGCGTCACCGGCCCGCGACGGACCGCGGTACTCGGGCTGCTGCCGGACGCGCACGCCGCGGCGCCGCACGGCGACATGATGCTCAGCGGCTGCTTCGGCCTGCTCGATGGCTTCGCATATCGCGTCCCCGCGGCCCGCGAAGTGATCGCGGCGCTGCATGCAGGGCGGCCCCGGGGCGGACGATGATCCGTCCCTGCACCGGCGCGCTAGGTGGCGACTTCGATGACATCCTGGCGATCATCAACGACGCCGCGCAGGCATATCGCGGCGTCATCCCGGACGACCGCTGGCACGACCCGTACATGTCCGAGGCCGAACTGCGGCAGGAGCTGCGTGACGGCGTCGAGTTCTGGGCGGTCGAGGAAGACGGCCGGCTCGCCGGCGTGATGGGCATCCAGCAGACCGGGGGCGGGCAGGGGCCGGCCCTGATCCGGCACGCCTACGTGCGCACCGCGGACCAGCATCGAGGGATCGGCGGGCGGCTGCTCGACCACCTGCGGGCGCGCACCTCCTCCGCCATGCTGATCGGCACTTGGGCCGATGCGGACTGGGCCGTCGACTTCTACGAGCGGCGCGGCTTCCAGCTCGTCACGCCGGAGGAGAAGGACCGCCTGCTCAGGCGCTACTGGTCCGTGCCGGAGCGCCAGATCGAGACGTCCGTAGTCCTTGGGGACGAGCGCTGGTTCGAGTCGGCTGGTGGCGATCGCTGATCGGCGTAGAATGCGCGGGCACCACGGAGCAGGCGGGACGGGAGTTCAGATGGCCGGGGCACTCGACGGGATACGCGTGATCGACTTCGGGCAGTACATCGCCGGGCCGATGGCCGCGATGCTGCTTGCGGACCAGGGCGCCGACGTCGTGCGGGTCGACCCGCCCTCCGGCCCGGCCATGGACGCCCCCGCCAACGTCACCTGGAATCGCGGCAAGCGCTCGATCGCGCTCGACCTCAAGGCCGCGGACGACCTCGACATCGCCCGCCGCCTGATCGAACACGCCGACATCGTGATCGAGAACTTCCGCCCGGGCGTGATGGACCGGCTCGGGCTCGGCGCGGAGGCGATGACGGGGACCCACCCCGGGCTCGTCTATTGCTCGATGCCGGGCTTCGCCGCGGACGATCCGCGCGCGCAGGTGCCCGCGTGGGAAGGCGTCGTCGCCGCCGCTAGCGGGACCTATGGCGGGCGCGCGATCGGCGGCGACGCGAGCCGCCAGCCGGTCTACACCGCCGTCCCCATCGCCTCGGTCTACGCTGCCTTCCAGGCCGCCGTCACCGTGACGATGGCGCTGAACGCTCGCGATCGCGACGGCGTCGGGCAGCGCGTCGAGGTGCCGCTGTTCGACGGCATGTTCGCGGCGATCGGCAGCCGCGGGCACCGCGTGCACGAGGCGCCGGTGCCGGACATGCGCGGCATGCTCTCCTGGTCCACCCAGTTCCAGTGCGAGGACGGCCAGTGGGTCTACTTCATGACCGGCAACACCCGCACCAGGGACGTGGCGGCCGCCGCCGGCGTCTCCGACTGGTACGAGCGCGGCATGTTCGACCGTGAGCGGCTGGCCGCCGACGACGAGCTGGCCGCCGAGCAGGCGAAACGCGCGCCGGAGCTTTTCCAGTCGCGCACCGCGCAGGAGTGGGAGGACCTGGTGGCGTCCGCAGAGGGCGAGTGCGCCGTCTGCAACACCACCGAAGAGTGGCTGAGCCATCCGCACGCGCTCGGATCCGAGATCATCATCGAGTCCGAGCACCCGGACCTCGGCTCCATTCGGCAGCCCGGCCTCAACGTGCGGCTCTCGGAGTCGCCGGGGTCGATCCGCTGGGCGGCGCCGCAACTCGACGAGCACCGCGACGACGTGCTCGGCGAGCTGGACCGGCTCCCCCCGCCGCCGGCGCCGGCAAGCATCGATGCCACCATGCGAGCCGCGCTCGAGGGCGTGAAGGTGCTCGACCTCTGCATCATCCTCGCCGGGCCTACCTGCGGGCGGACGCTGGCCGAGTTCGGCGCGGACGTGATCAAGATCGACAACCCCAACCGCGGCACGATCGCCTTCCACAACGACGTCAACCGCGGCAAGCGCAGCATGCTGCTGGACCTCAAGACCGAGGAAGGCGTGGCCACCTTCTGGGACCTGGTCGACGAGGTCGATGTCGTCGTGCAGAACTACCGCAAGGGCGCCGTCGACAAGCTCGGCATCGGCTACGAAGACGTGCGCAAGCGCCGGCCGGACATCGTCTATGCCTCGCTCAACGCCTACGGCCACGTCGGGCCGTGGGCCGGCCGCCCCGGCCACGAACAGCTCGGGCAGGCCGTGACCGGCATGCAGCGCCGCTACGGCGGCGACGGCCGTCCCACCCTGCAGCCCTTCGCCGTCAACGACTACGGCACCGGCTTCATGGGCGCGTACGGCGTCGCGCTGGCGCTGCTCCACCGCAACCGCACCGGCCAGGGCCAGCACGTCGACAGCTCGCTCGCCTACACGGCGACGATGTTGCAGTCGCCGTTCATGCTCGACTACGAGGGCAAGCAGTGGGACGAGCCGAGCGGGCAGGACGCGGTCGGCTCCGGCCCGCTCCATTGCGCCTACGAGGCGAGCGACGGCTGGCTCTTCATCGGCGCGCAGGACCGCGATCTCCCCCGGCTCGACGCCGTCGAGGGCATGAGCGGTGTCGAAGGCCTCTCCGGCGACGCACTTGAAGGCACGCTGGCTGCCCGCCTCGCCGGGGAGCCGGTCGAGACGTGGGTCGGCCGCTTCGCCGCCGCCGACATCGGCGTCTCCCCGGTGCTGATGGACGCACGCCAGCTGATGGAGGACCCGTGGGTGGTCGACCGCGGCCTGAGCGTCACCCGGGAGCACGATGGTGTCGGCCTCGTCACCACCACCGGCCCCGGACCGCGACTCTCGCGCTCACCGCTGCGGCCGGGCAACCCGGCGTCGGCGCCGGGGGCGGACGCCCGCGACGTCCTCGCCGAGTTCGAC
>JASLOV010000293.1 GCA_030745285.1 Dehalococcoidia bacterium
GGTCGACCGATTGAACGAGCAACAGCTCGCCGAACTGCGCGCGTGGCCATCGCCCGCGATCGCGAATGCAATCGAGACGTTCGACATCCGCTCGCGGAACAGCGGCTTCATGGGGCCGGAGATCGTCTGCCGCTTCCCGGAGCTACCGCCGATCGTCGGCTACGCGGCGACCGGGAAGATCCGCGCCAGCATCCCCGGCCCGCAGGACCCGGAAACCATCGGCCGCGAGCAGTGGTACGCGCACATCGAGTCGCTGCCGGAGCCGCGCATCATCGTGCTGCAGGACATGGATCAGCCGCCTCGTGGCTCGTTCTGGGGCGAGGTCAACGGCAACATCCACTACGCCCTGGGCGCCATCGGCGTGATCACCGATGGCGGCGTGCGTGACCTGGACGAGGTGCGCGAGCTGGGGTTCCAGTTCGTGGCGAAGGAGCTGCTGGTCTCGCACGCCTACGTTCACCTGGTGGAGGCCGGCGGGCCGGTCACGGTCGGAGGGCTGACGGTGCAGCCGGGTGCGCTGCTGCACGCCGACCAGCACGGCGTGATCGAGATCCCGCATGAGATCGCGGCCGAGGTGGCAGCGGCCGCACAGGCGGTCGAGGACCGCGAGCGGGTGGTGATCAACTACGCGAAGTCGGACGGGTTCACGTCGAAGGGGTTGCTGGAGCTCTAGCGAGCCGCGCCTGAGTCACGCCTGAGCGCAGAGGGGAGCGCACCATGGCGAGTCAGTATGGGTCCGACCACGGACCGCCGCCGCAGATCGAGCCGCAGTCGCTCTCGGACTACCTCGATGTGATGAGCAAGTCGGTCTTCCAGTCCGGCATGTCCTGGCGGGTGGTCGAGTCGAAGTGGGAGACGACACGCGAGGCTTTCGAGGGGTTCGACCCGGTGGCCGTGGCGGCGTTCGGCGACGCCGAGATCGACCGCCTGGTGGAGGACACCAGGGTGATCCGCAACCGCCGCAAGCTCCAGGCGGTCGCCGGCAACGCCGCCCGCATGATCGAGCTGGAGGCGGAACACGGCTCGTTCCGCGACTACCTGCACTCGCACGACGGCTTCGAGGAGACCGTGGCCGACCTGCGCAAGCAGTTCAGCTTCATGGGCGAGACCGGCTGCTACATCTTCCTCTACGTCGTCGGCGAACCGGTGCCGCCGCACGACGAGTGGGAGGCGGCGCGCAAAAAGCGGTAGCCGCGGGGGGACAGCGGCGACGGGGCGCGAGTCACCGACGTCGGGTACTGCGCGGGGTGGCTGGCAGGTCATCCTGCGACGGGCTCAGGATGAGTGGCCGGGGGCGCGGCACTAGTCCTGCTTGACCGCCAGCGAGACGGTGTGGGCGCGGCCCTGCTTCACCTTTTCGTAGTTGCCGAAGACCTCGTGGAACGCGCGCTCGATGAAGCGGCGCTGGCCGGAGAGCGTGACGACGTAGAGCCGCCCGCCGACGACGAGGTGCGCGAAGGCGTCCGTGAAGAGCAGGTAATACGCCTCGTTTCCCGCCTTGGCCGGGAGGTTGGAGGCGACGACGTCGAAACGTTGCTCCTCCGAGAACGCGCCGAAGCCGTCGCTGAGCATCGCGCGGCAGTTGGTGATGCCGTTCAACTCCGCGTTGCGCTGCGCGTACTCGACGGCGACGAAGTCCTTGTCGACGAGGTAAGTGACGCCCTCGGGCGCGAGCCGGGCCATCGTCAGCCCGATCGGGCCGTAGCCGCAGCCGAGGTCGAGGCAGTGATCAGCCGGCTGGACGTCGAGGTGTTTGATCAGCAGGTGGGTGCCAGCATCGACCTCGCGGGGCGAGAAGAGTCCCCAGCGCGAGTGCAGTACGAGGTCGTGCCCGCGCAGGTGCTCGCCGATGACGATGTCCTGGCGCAGCCGCTGCGGGTCGTAGCGCGAGGGTGAGTCGGTGATCAGACCTGCTCCACGGTGACGGTCCCGGCGGCGCCGTCGACGGTGACGGTCGCGCCGTCCGAGATGTCGCGCGTGGCCCAGCGAGTGGCGACGACGGCGGGGATACCGTACTCGCGGGCGACGATCGCGCAGTGCGTGAGCATGCCGCCGGAGTCGGTGACGACGGCGCCCGCGACGGCGAAGAGCGGCGTCCATTCCGGCGTGCTCGCTCCGCATACCAGCACCTCGCCCTGCTGCAGTCCGCGCGCGTCGTCGAGCGAGGCGGCGACTCGAGCGCGTCCCCGGTAGCGGCCGGCCGAGACTTCCAGTCCGTTCAGCTCTGCCGAGTCGCCGGCGGGCCCGCCAGTGGACGAGGCAGCCGGTTCGGCAGCGCCGAGGCTGGAGGGCGCGGCGACCGAGCGCCACGCGACCTGCTGTGCTCGGCGAGCGGCCAGCTCCTCGTCCGATGGCCGGACACCGCCCTCCAGCAGGTCGATCAGCTCCCCGCACGCGAGGTAGAAGACATCGCCCGGCTCGGAGAGCGCGCCGAGCGCTCGCAGGTGTTCACCGATGCGAAGCCAGCGAGTGCGGGAGGCGCTGGCGAGCCGCTGGTCCGCCAGCAGGTTGTGGTCTTCCGTGACGGGAACGAGCTGCTGCGCCGACGGCAACAGTGCGAGCAGCGCCGCGGCCTCGCCACCTTCGCCACCCTCCCCGTCGGCGCTCTCGGCAGCGGCCCGCAGTTCGGCCTCCAGCTCTCGCCGGCGCTCCGCTCGCTGCTGCTCGGCGACCCGCGGCGAACGGGCGTCATCCTGCCCGGCGTAGGTGAGGAGGAAGGGCACGATCTGTGAGGGAGCCTCGCTCCAGCTCGGCAGGTCCTCCAGGTGATCCTGCGTGGTGTGGCCGAAGCTTCCGAGCAGCTCCTCGAGCCCGCGGCCGAACTCGCCTGCCCCATCACCATCGACCGCCCGCGGGTCGCGGCCGTCGCGCAACTGACCGGCGAGGCCGGGAGCGCCGCGAAGCAGCCGGCTTACGTTCCAGAGCGCGCCGACGCGTTCGCTGGTGAGATTCGGAACGCCCTGCAGCAGCGCCGTCGCATCGACGGCGCGCTCCTGGCCAAAGTGCCTGCCGTAGCGCTCGATGAACTCGCCCGATGCGCGGCCGGCCTGGCCGACCGTCGCGCGATGGACCCCGGCGAAGGTGCGCCCGAACTGCGCCTGCTGCGCCTCGATGGCATCGCGCCAGCCGCCCGCTTCGACGGCCGCCGGGTCGAACTGCTCGAGCTGGGCGGCCAGTTCCTCGATGCGCGGCTCCCAGGTCTCGTACCAGGTGGCGATCTCGTCTGCGGACGCAGGCTCCGTCGCTGCAAACGGCTCGCGGCCGCCCACGACCCGCATGTAGAGGTAGCCGTTGATGCGAAGGCGCAGCGGCAGCTCGCCCCCTGCCTGCGGCGGCATCATCGAGCTGGGAAGCGTCTCCATCAGCGGGGGGACCGAGGCGGCAGCATGCTCGTTCAGCTCCCAGGTGAACTGCTCGTACGAGTGGTCGGGCAGTTCGAAACTCACCTCGGGCGTACCTTCACCGGCCACATTGCCCCCTCTCCTGAATCCGCGTGAGATTCACTGTGCCCCGGCACCGAGCAGACGGCGATGATATCGCAGCACCCCACCGGGAGCCGAGGCGGCGTCGCGCCGGGAGCCGAGGCAGCGTCGCGCCGGGAGCCGGGGCAGCGTCGCGCTAGAACCCGGGGCAGCGTCACGCCGGGAGCCGGGACTGGTACGCTCCCGTGACCGCGTGGCTTCGTGGCTTCGATGCCTCGATGTCCCGATGGCCACCGGGACGACTGGAGGGCTTCTGATGGCAGACGAACCGCTGGTGCGCGTCGAACGCGAGGGCGCACGCGGCGAGCTAGTGCTCAACCGCCCGCACCGCCGCAACGCGCTGATCCGGCCGCTGGTCGGTGCGATGCACGCCGGGCTCGATGAGCTGGTCGCCGACGACGACATCCACGTCATCCTCATCCGCGGCGAAGGGGGGACCTTCTGCGCTGGCATCGACCTGAAGGCGCGGCAGGAAGAGCCGGAGTTGATGGAAGGGATGGGGCCGGCACGAGCCGACTTCCACGCCGCGATCTACGAGTGCCCGAAGCCGATCGTCGGGGCGCTCGAAGGGCACGCCATCGCCGGCGGTTCGGGACTCGCCTTCGCATGCGACTTCCTCGTCGCGGGCGAGGGCGCCCGGCTGCATGTCTCCGAGGTCGGCATGGGGATGATGGCGCCGCTCAACCTGCTCTGGCTGGAGCTCAAGTTCGGGTACGCGAAGGCGATGGAGCTGGTCGTTGGCGGGCAGCCCTACACCGGTCGCCAGCTCGTCGAGCGCGGCCTCGCGGTACTCGCCGTGCCCGACGAGGAGGCACTGGCGGCTGCGCGGGCGTACGCGGACCGCCTGGCGGAGAACGGCCCCGCCGCGGTGGCGCAGGTGAAGAGCGCGCTGCGCGCGCTGGCGGGGGTCGATGACTTCCGCGCACGCCTCGCCCGGGTACAGGGCGGCTGAGGGGCGCGAACACCCGACGGACGGGCCGCGCGGTGACACTCGCGGCTGCCGGAGCGGCGCGGTGGGCGCGCGGCTGGCTGACGATCGACGCTGCCTGGGCGGCCGTCGTGCTGGCAGGACTGTTCATCGTCGTCGAGCAGCGGCAGATCCGGCCGAACGACTTCTGGTGGCACCTGCGACTGGGACAGCTGATCGTCGAAACCGGCTCGATACCCTCGGTCGAGCCGTTCAGCTTCGCGGTCGCCGGGCAGGAGTGGCTGAACCAGCCGTGGCTGGCGCAGGTCGTGCTCTTCGCGGCGTTCGAAGCGGGCGGCGCAACGGCGATCCTCGTGCTGCACGCGGTCACGATCACCGGTGGGTACGCGCTGATCCTGCTGGCCGTGCGGCCGCGCGACTACGGCCAGGCCGGCGCAATCGCGGTGCTGGTGGGAGCGGCCGCCGGCTCGATGAACTGGGCGGTGCGCTGAACAGAGGCCACGCGACGGCGGCCGTCTAGCAGCGGACTCTGCTCGAGGCCCCGCTCCGCCCCGTCCGCTCGCGCGGTCAGCGCGCCGTGTAGCCGCCGTCGACAACGAGCGTGTGGCCGTTGATGAACGAGGCGTCGTCGCTCGCCAGGAAGACAGCCGCCCCGGCGATCTCCTCCGGTTGGCCGAGCCGCCCCATCGGGTGCAACGAGCTGAGGAACTCGCGCCCCTGCTCGTTCTCCCGCAGGCCCGCAGTCATCGGCGTCTCGACGTAGCCGGGGTTGATGCAGTTCACCCGCACGCCGCGCCGGCCGTAGCTGACCGCGAACTGGCGGGTGAGGCCGACCACGCCGTGCTTGGAGGCAACATAGGCGCCGCCCGGTGGCTCATCCGGCATCTCGCCGGCCGCGGCGGCGGCCCCGACGAGGCCGACGAGGCCGGCGATCGATGACGTGTTGATGATCACGCCGCCGCCACGTTCGGCGAGCAGCGGCGCAGCATGCTTGAGCCCGTAGTAGACGCCGCTGAGGTTGACCGCGAGCACCTGCTCCCAGCCTGCCTCCCCACCGCCGATGCCGGCGTTGTTGAAGAGCACATCCAGCCCGCCCAGCTCATCGATGGTGGCGGCCAGGGAGGCCCCGACGGCCTCGTCGTCGGTCACGTCGAGCTTGAGCGCGGCGCTCGTGCCGCCGCTCTCGGCGATCTGCGCGGCCGTGTCCTGCGCCGCCGCCTCGTCGATGTCCGCGCACATCACCGCGGCCCCTTCGACGGCGAAGGCGAGCGAACTGGCGCGTCCGATGCCGGAGCCAGCACCCGTCACCAGCGCGACCCTGTTCTCCAACCGCGTCATCGTACCCCCCTGCTATTCGATCACTCAGGCGCAGCCAGCCCCTCGAAGTGGGCCGGCGCGTGTGCGGCGTGATGGTAACCGACCGTGAGGCGCGCGGCGTGTACGATCCGCCGATGGACGAATCCGGTAAACCCGACTACACCTCGCTCGACCTCCCACCCGCCCCCGACGACCGACCGTACGTCCTGACGAACATGGTGATGTCCGCCGACGGCAAAGTGGTGATCGAGGGCACCGAGCGGGGACTCGGCTCCATTGTCGACCAGCGGCTGATGCGCGAGCTGCGCAATAACGCCGATGTCGTCGTGAACGGCGCGAGCACCCTGCGCACGAGCGGCGCCTCGCCCCGCGTGCGCGACGATGACCTGGTCGCGCTGCGCGAGGCGCGGGGCAAGAGCCGGCACCCGATCGGCGCGGTGCTGAGCGGCAGCGGCGACCTGCCGCTCGATGGCGTCTTCTTCACCGGCGATGACTTCGACGCCGTCGTCTACCTGACAGAGCAAACGCCCGCGGAGCGACGGGAGGCGATCCTGGCGACCGGCCGCGACGCCATCGTGCTCGGCGGTGACGTCGTGCCGGCGATGCTGCTGCACATGCGGCGGGAGCTCGGCGCGGAGGTCGTGCTCGTCGAGGGCGGCCCGTCGATGAACGGCGAGCTCTTCCGGCGCGGCCTCGTCGACGAGTACTTCCTCACGCTCGGGCCGGTGGTGGTGGGTGGGAACGGCACGCTCTCGGCCGTCGCCGGACCGGACGCGCCAACGCTCGACACCGTCTCGCGCATGGAGATCGTCTCTGCCGTGGGCAACCCGGAGAGCAGCGAGCTGTATCTGCGCTACCGCCGGCTGGGCTTCGGGGCCCTCGGGCGCTAGCCCGGTCTCGTCGTCGGGCGCACGGCGCTCCCAATCTGCCTAGATCGCGCCGTCCTGGGCGAGGCGGGTGAGCGCCGCGGCGTCGAGCCCCAGCTCGCCGTAGACCTCCGTGTTGTGCTCACCGAGCAGAGGCGCACGGCGGCAGAACTCGACCGGCGACTTCGTGAAGCGGTAGCCCGCGCGCGGGTATCGCACCGGCTGGTCGTGGCCGGGCACCTCCGCCTCGACCCAGAAGTCACGGTCCTCCCAGTGGGGGTCGTTCAGGTTCTGCTCGGGACGGCGCACAGGGGCGAAGGGCATGTGGATCGCCTGCCCGCCACGGTAGATCTCGTCCGCGGTCTTGCTCTCCATGAAGCGCCCGACGACGTCGATGATGTGGACGCGCGCCTCGCCGGCGGCACGCGGGTCGGTGTAGAGCACATCGGCGTACTTCGGGTCACGCAGGTCGTCGGCCGCATCGTGCTCGTCGAGCCAGTCGAGCAGGCGTTCGTAGATCTGCTGCGAACGCGGCACGCCGCCGCCGTGCACCATCGAGTAGTTGCCGTCCGTCGACATGTGCTGCCAGGGCGGAGATCCCGCGACGGTGGCGTGTCGCGCCGTCTGGCGCTGCACCAGCGACTGATTGTACTCCCAGTTCGGGAACGCGCCCTCCGTCGTACCGGCGACGCACTCGTGGATCGAGACGTCGACGAGCTGTCCGTGGCCGCTGGCGGCGCGGAAGAGCACGGCGCTGAGGGCGCCGATCGCCGCGTACTCGCCGCCCATCGCCAGCGAGTGCTCGCCATCGGAGCGGATCGGCGGCACCTCGTGGTCGTCGTAGCCGCTGCTCATCGGTGGCCCGCCCAGCGCAATGCTCACGAGGTCGGTGGTCACCCAGTCGCGGCGCGGGCCGGTGAGGCCGAACGGCGTGATCGAGCACCAGACGAGCTGGTCGTCCTCGAACGACTCGTAGCCGAGCCCGAGCTCGTCGAGCACGCCGGGCCCGGAGCTGTCGATCACGATGTCGACCCGGGTCACAAGCCGGCGCCAGAGATCCGCGCCGGCGTCGCCTTCGATGTCGAGCGTCACGCCGCGCTTGTTGGTGTTGAGGTAGGCGTAGTGCAGGCTGGCGTTGACATCGCGGCGGTCGGCGACAAAGGGGCCGGTGTGGCGGCTGCGAGCGCCGGCGGGCGGCTCGACGCGCACCAGCTCCACGCCGGCATCGGCTAACAACTTGCCCGTCACCTCGCCGCGGTCGCCGATCTCGATGGCGCGCAGCCCTTCCAGTGGTCCCGCCATCAGACGGCCGCCTCGGAGGCGAGGCGAGCGGCGTCCTCGTCGCTGTAGCCGAGCAGTTCCGTCAGGACCCTGTGAGTGTCCTCGCCGATCAGCGGCGCGCCGCGGTCCATGCGCCAGCGACCGCGCGAGAACTGCATCGGCAGCCCCTCGAAGCGGTGCGTACCCATCTCCCCGTGGTGGGCCGTGCGGTAGAAGCTGCGCTCGGCGAGCTGGGGATCCTTCTCCATGCGATCCTCGGCCGTCTGGCAAACGCCGGCCGGCACGCCGCGCGCCTGCAGCTCGTACATCAGCTCGTGCGCCTCCCGCCCGCGGGTGAGCGAGTTGATGGCGGCGTCGAGCGCCTCCTGCTCCGCCACCCGGCCCTCGTTCGTCAGGTAGCGCGGGTCGGCGGCGAGGTCCGGGACGCCGAGGCCGGCGCAGAGCTCCCGCCACTGATCCTCACTCTCGGCGACGATCGCGATCCAGCGGTCGTCGTTGTCGCCGTCTGCGGCGCAGCGGTAGATGGCGTGCGGCGCGATGGCGGGGGCGCGCGAGTGATTGCCGGTGCGCGTATACTCGCGGCCGTTGACCTGGTAGTCGAGCATCGGCACGCCGCCGAGCACCATGCCGGTCTCGACCTGCGCCATGTCGATGTGCTGACCCTCACCGGTGCGGTCGCGATGGTAGAGCGCCATCAGCAGCGCGATCGCGCCGTAGAACCCGGCGGTGTGGTCGAGGTACGAGTAGCCCCAGCCTGCCGGCTCGTCGTCGGCCATCCCGGACATCGCGGTCGCGCCCGAAGCGCCCGCCGCCGTCGGCCCCCACGTCACGTACGAGGCGTCGCGGCCGACGTGCCCGAAGCCGGAGAGCGAGAGGTAGATGATGTCCGGCTTCACCTCGCGCAGCCGCTCGTAGGGGAAGCCCATGCGTGCGAAGGCGCCGGCGCTGAAGTTCTCCACGACGATGTCGGAGATGCCGATCAGCCGCTCGACGGCCTCGCGGCCCTCGGGATGGTGCACGTTGGCGGTGATGCCGAGCTTGTTTCGATGGAAGTTGTTGTGGAAGCCGCTGGCGTTGAACGAGGGAGGCCCGTCGGGCGCGCGCGCCATGCGGATCGAGTCGAGGTACGACTCGTTCTCGACCTTGATCACCTCCGCCCCCAGGTCGGCGAAGATGCGGGTCGCCTGCGGTCCGGCCACGATCCACGAGAAGTCGCAGATGCGGATGCCGTCCAGCGGGAGTGGCTTCTGGGCGCCGCTCTCGGCCTCGCTCGCTTCGGTCACGTACTCCACCTCACGTTGCGGGCTGATTATGCCCTAGCCGTCGCCCTCGTTGATCACAGCCAACAGATCACCGCCAAAGCGCTCCACCCTGGAGTCGCCCAGTCCCCACACCTCCCGCAGCGCGGCGCCATCGCGCGGTCGCTTCGCCACCAGGTCGCGCAGCGTGCGATCGGAGAAGAGCGTGTAAGCGGGTACGCCGTCGGTCCGGGCGCGGTCCAGCCGCCACTCACGCAGGCGGCGGTAGAGTGGGTCGTCTGCCGAGACCGTGGCGGAACCTTCCGCCTCGGCCGCCGCCCTCGAACGCGAGGATGACCGGGTGGGCGAGGTCGTGCGCGCCGCCCGTTCCGGGGCGTCCGGGTTCGCCTGCTCCCAGTCGGCGACCAGCCGCAAGAGCTCCTCGCCGAACCAGCGGGCGCGCACGGCGGCGATGCCCCACGTCTCCAGCAGTTCCTCGTCGCTCTGCGGACGATGGGTCGCCAGGTCCTCGACGGTGCGCGTCTCGAAGACCTCGTACGGCTCGCGGCCGGAGCTCTCCGCCAGGCGCGTACGCAGCTCGACGATCGCCGCGTAGAGGTCGTGGGGATACGAGGGCCCGGCATCGTCGGCGAGGCCGAGGCAGGCATCGCAATTGCCGCAGTCGTCCGGCGGGTGCTCGCCGAAGTAGCGCAGGATCACCGCGCGGCGGCACCGGGAGGTCTCGGCGTACTCGGACATCTGCGCCAGACGGCCCTCGGCGTGCCGATGGTGCTCGGCGATCGCGCGCGTGTCGATCGGCGCGTCGGGGTCCGCGGAGAGCGGGCGCAGCTCGGCGTCGGCGACCAGGCCGGAGGCGCGCAGCGCCGTCAGGACGTTGATGAAGCCGTCGCTGTCGACGATGCCGCTGACGTTCGGCCCATCGCCGCGCGCCAGCTCCGGTGCGCTCACCCAGCGCTGCCAGAGTTCGCGCACCGCGCCGTCATCCGGGTACGCCTCCTCGATGAAGCGCTGCTGGGCGGCACGATCGCGGCGAGCGTAGAGCAGAATGCAGTCCGCCGGGTCGCCGTCACGCCCGGCACGCCCGGCCTCCTGATAGTAGGACTCCACCCGGCCCGGCAGATTGAAGTGGATCACGAAGCGTACGTCGGGCTTGTCGATGCCCATGCCGAAGGCGTTGGTGGCGACGATCACCGGCGTCTCGCCGAGCGTGAAGCGGCGCTGGACGGCGCTGCGCGGCCCTCGCTCCATGCCGGCGTGGTAGGCCTCCGCGCGCACGCCTGCGGCGCGCAAGCCGCCGGCCACGTCCTCGGTGTTGCGGCGGGTGCGAACGTAGACGATGCCAGTCTGCCCGGGCCGCTCGGCGATGTAGTCCAGCAGCCACGCCTGCCGTTCCGGGACGCCGGACAGCGGCACGACGGCGAACCGCAGATTAGGACGGTCGAACGAGGTCACCACCTGGCGCGCCGCGCCGGCGATGCCCAGCCGCTCCAGCACGTCCCGGCGCACTTTCGGGTCGGCGGTGGCGGTGAGCGCCAGCGTGCGGGGACGGCCGAGCTGCTCGCGCAGGCGGTCGAGCATGAGGTAGTCGGGGCGGAAGTCGTGCCCCCACTGCGAGATGCAGTGCGCCTCGTCGATCGCGAGCAACTGCACGCCGCCGCGGCGCAGCCCGGCGACGAGCCGCTCGTTGCGCAGCCCCTCGGGTGAGAGGTAGAGCAGCGGCACCCGTCCCTCGACGAAGTCGAGGTAGCGCGCATTGCGGTCGTCGCGAGGGACGTTGGAGTTGATGAAGGTGGCAGCGACGCCGGCGGCGTTCAGCCCCTCCACCTGGTCCTGCATCAGCGCGATCAGCGGGGAGACGACCAGCGTGCGCCCGACCTCCAGCGCCGGCAGCACGTAGCAGAGGCTCTTGCCGCTGCCGGTGGGCATGACCGCGAGCACGTCCTCGCTGGCCAGCGCCGTCAGCACGTCCGCCTGGCCGTCGCGCAACTCCGGGAAGCCGAAGGTCTGGCGCAGTGTGCGCCGGTACGGCTCGAGGTCCGAGCTGAAGGCCGCGGCCTCGTTGCTCACCCCGTGCCCATTCCGGGGCTCACGCTGGGACGGCCCGTTCGCAAGCGTCGACCGCCTCGACGGCGGTGGCGACGCGCTCGATCGGCGGTTGATTGCCGCTGCCATCGCGCAGCTCCCACGTCGCCAGGCCGATGATCGGCCGGCCGACGTTAAGTCCGAAGGCGATCTCGGAGAGCGTCCCGTAGCTGCCGTCGACGGCGACCAGGGCGTTGGCGGTGCGCGCGACAATCGTGTTGCGAGCGTAGCCGATACCGGTGATCACCGGGATGTCGATGAACTCGTTGGCGTCGGCGAGGTCGTCGCCGGGCAGGATGCCGACGGTGAGCCCGCCCGCCTCCTTCGCGCCGCGGCAGGACTCGCGCATCACCCCGCCGCGGCCGCCAGAGACGAGGGTGTGGCCGCGCGATGCGACTTCGCGCCCGACCTCATAGGCGAGGCGCAGCGCCTCCCCCTCCGCTTCGTCACCGCCGATTACGCCGATCAGCACGCGCGCATGATAGCCTCGGCGCCGCCAATGACCGAGACGCCCGACGCTACCGAACTCAGCCTGCCCTCCGAGCGCGGCCCGACCCTCTGCGCCTACCACGCCGCGCCCGACGCCGATGCCAGCGCCGATACCGCCGTGATCATGGTCGGTGGCGGCGACGGCGGGCTCGATGGCCCGGCGGAGGCGCTCTACCCCGACCTCTCCGCGGACCTTGCGCGTGCCGGCATCGCCGCGCTGCGCGTCGATTTCCGCATCCACCAGTTCCCGGGCGACGTCGAGGAGGCCGTGCATGATGTGCTGGCCGGGCTGAGCTTCCTGGCCGGCGAGGGTATCGAGCGGGCCGGCCTGCTGGGCCACTCCTTCGGCGGCGCGGTCATGATCGAGGCTGCCGTGCGCGCCCCGGCGGTGGCGAGCGTGGCGACGCTGGCGACGCAGACGGCCGGGGCACAGCGCGTCGGTGAGCTGGCGCCGCGTCCGCTGCTGCTGATCCACGGCCTGCGTGACATCCGGCTCACCCCCGACTGCTCGCGCATGCTGCACGAGATGGCCGGCGAGCCGAAGCGGCTCGAACTGCTGGAAGAGGCGACGCACAGCCTGCGACAGCGCCGCGAAGACGTACGCCGCATCGTGCTCGACTGGTTCGTGGACACGCTCGGCGCCTCCGCGCCCGGGCCCAGCCGCTAGCTGCGATGATCGCGGTGGTGCTGGCGGCGGGGCGAGGCGCGCGGCTGGGCAGCGACCGGCCGAAGGCGCTGCTGGAGTTCGGCGGCCGCACACTGCTCGACCGACACTTCGAGCATCTGCAGCGGCTGGGCGTCGAGCCGCTCGTCGTGACCGGTTTCCGGGCCGACCTGATCGACGCCCCCTGGACGGTGGCGAACCCGCAGTACGAGCGCGGCAGCGTGATCTCGCTGCGCGTCGCCCTCGATGCCCTCAATGCCGCCGATGGCGCCGATGCCGCCCGCGGGAGCAACGAGGATCTGCTGCTGATGGACGCGGACGTGCTGTACGACGGCAGCATCCTTGCCGATGTGGCCGTCCTCGAACGCGGCTTCGCGCTCGATGCTCGCACCGAGCCGGGGGACGAGGAGATGATGCTCGGCGTTCGTGACGGGCGCGTGCGCGCACTGCGCCGCGGCCGTCTCGGCGAATTCGAGGGCTTCGAACTCACGGGCGAGTCGGTCGGTTTCACGAAAGTCGACGCCGCCTCGGTACCGGCCCTGCGCACCGCCGTCGAAGAGACCGACCCCGAGGGCGACCACGAACAGGCGCTCGACCGCTTCGTCGCCCGGCATGGCGCGGACTACGTACTGGTCGGTGAACGGCCGTGGATCGAGATCGACTTCGCCGAGGACGTCGAGCGGGCGGAGCGCGAGATCCTGCCGCGGCTCGACGCGGCCGGGAGCTAACCCGCGGCCACTGCCGGGCGGTCGACGGCGCGGCGGTCAGCGGCGCAGCGGTCAGTGGTTCGTTGGCTGCTGCCCGCGATCTCGCGGTACCGTCGCGCCATCGGACAATCAAGTGCCATCGAATGCAGGAGGACTGCCATGTTGTACGCGTCGATCTTCACCTCGGAGCGAGAACGCGACCCGGAGCTGTGGGCCACGATCTGGCAGCGAGCCGCCCCGCCCTCGCTCAACCTGATCGGCGCGTACAACCTGGCTGGCAATCAGCGGCTCTACCTGTGGGAGGGCGACTCCGTCGCCGACCTCCAGTTCATGGACGCCTTCAACGACGTCGGCGTGCTGGAGACGTTCCCCGCCTTTGACCGCAGCGCGGGCTGGCGTGCCGCCTTTACCGGAGACCTCGAGGGCTTCAGCGCGATGATGCAGTCGGGCCGGGGGCCGTTGCCGCGAGCGGAACGCGCGATCGACCTGCGCCGGCGCGGGCTGGAGGCGCCGAACCCGTACGCCGCCCGCCGCGCGGCGCTGGAGTGGATGGCGGAGATGGAGTCCGAAGGCGACGACGAGTGACCTTGATGACCTTCGGCCACCTGTCCAGCGCGGGCGCTGATGTCGCATACTGTTCGCCCCACCGAGGTCAGCGAAGGAGAAGCCAATGTCGGTCGAGGGTAGCTGGGCGTTGAAGATCAGCTCGCCCATGGGCGAGCAGCCGGCGACGCTGGAACTGAAGGGCTCCGACAGTCTCACCGGCAGCATGAACGCGTCGGTGGGCAACTCGGAGCTGACGGGCTCGCTCGACGGCGACGCGATCGAGTTCAAGGGCGAGATGGACAGCCAGATGGGCAAGATTGAGCTGACCTTCACCGGCACCGTCGACGGCGACGAGATGTCGGGGTCTGCCCAGTTCGGCTCCTTCGGCAGCGGCGGCTGGACGGCGACGCGCAGCTAGCGCTCCGGCAACAGGACAAGAAGAAGGCCCGGCAAATGCCGGGCCTTCTCTGTGTGCGCTCTGTGCGCTACGTGCACTACTGGCTAGCCTCGCGGCAGGCCAAGCCCGCGGGTGGCGATGACGTTGCGCTGCACCTCGGAGGTGCCCCCCGCCAACGTCGAGGAGACCGACGAGACGTACGAGGTCGCCCAGCGGCCGCGCATCTGGCTGTAATCGCCATCGCGGTCGCGGATGTCGCCGTACTTGCCGAGCAGCTTGGTCGACGTGCGGGCGATGCGCTGGTTGAACTCGGTCGAGAACACCTTCGTCATCGAAGCCTCGTAGTTCGGGATCTGGCCACGCGACTGCATGGAGATCACGCGCTGCGAGAGCGTCTTCGCGACGTTCGCCTCGATGTAGCGGTCCGCGAAGTCGGCGCGGGCCTGGTCATTGGTGCTCATGCTTGACTTGCCGCTGTCCGCCTCTTCCTCGCCGACGAGGTAGTCCCTCAGCGCGCCCAGCATCTGCTCCTGCCCGACGGCCATGCCGATCGAGGAGCGCTCGAAGTCGAGGTGCGTGGCGCCGACGTACCAGCCTCGGTTGATCTCGCCAACGACGTTCTTCACCGGGACGCGCACGTCCTCGAAGAACACCTCGTTGAAGCCGCGGCCGCCGTGCATCTGCTCCAGCGGGCGCACGGTGATGCCGGGCGTCTCCATGGAGAACAGCAGGTAGCTGATGCCACGGTGCTTCGGGGCGTCCGGGTCGGTGCGAACGAGGGCGAAGATCATGTTCGCCGTGTGTGCGCCGGAGGTCCAGATCTTCTGGCCGTTGATGATGAAGTCGTCGCCGTCGCGGCCGGCGCGAGTCTGGAGCGCTGCGAGGTCGGAGCCCGAGCCCGGCTCGGAGTAGCCCTGGCACCAGCGGGTGTCGCCGGCGACCATCGGCGGCAAGAATTCCTTCTTCTGCTCGTCGGTACCGTGCACCATGATCGTCGACCCGACGTCGGGCACGCCTGCGCGCGGCGAGCGGGTCTCGGCGAAGGTCTCGTTGAGGATGAACTGTTCCATCGTCGTCAGCTCGCCGCCGCCGTACTCCTTCGGCCATGCGGGAGCGATCCAGCGCTTATCGATCAGCTTCCCGCGCCACTCCTTGAGGGCTGCGGCGCGGTCGGCGGAGATGTCCTCGCCAAAGCCGCCGCGTCCGTCGGAGTCGTCACGGATCTTCAGCGCCTCGGGCAAGTTGTCTTCCAGAAATGTCTTTACCTCGGTACGGAACGCCGCTTGTTCGGGCGTGTCGGCGAAGTCGACCATCTCTCAGATTCCTCTCGGTACGCGGTCAGCGTCGGCTCTCGGCTGAATCCGCAGCGGGATTATATACAGCGCTCGAACCAGCGTCACGGGTAGTTGTGCCTGATTCACCCGCCGAGGCCCGGCCCCAATCTGCTATACAGGCTTCGCCGAGGGCGACAGCGAACGCACGGCGCCGCTTCGGATGCCGAATCCGATGCGGCCTGAGATACGGCACGAGATGCAGTCAGGCGGAGGAGCAATCTGATGGACGAAGTGCAGTTCGAACGCGGCGGCAAGGATGATCGTATCGCGACGATCACGATCATTCGACCCGAGGCGATGAACGCGATGACGCCCGCGATGTACGCCGAGATCACCGACCGCCTGCGCGAGATCGACAGCGACGATGACATCTGGTGCGGCATCGTCACCGGCACCGGCCGCGCCTTCACGGCGGGAGCTGACCTGAAGGTCATGCACCAGCCCTCGACCAGCCAGCGAGGGGGGCTCTCGTGGTCGCCCTCGCGGCAGCGGCGCTTCGACAACGACGTCGCCGTGCAGAAGCCGCTGATCGCGGCGGTGAACGGTTACTGCCTGGCCGGCGGCATGGAGCTGGCCGAGTTCTGCGACATTCGCATCGCATCCACCCAGGCGCAGTTCGGCGCGCCCGAGGTGAAGTGGAGCATCCTCCACGGCTACGGCGCACTGCGCCTGCCCGGCATGGTGGGCATGAGCGACGCCATGCTGATGCTGCTCACCGGCGACTTCATCGACGCCGCTGAGGCGCTGCGCATCGGCCTCGTCTCGGAGGTCGTGGAGCCGGACGATCTCTTGCCCGAGGCCCAGTCGATCGCCGAGCGCATCTGCGCCAACGGCCCGGTCGCGGTGCGCATGACGAAGGAGCTGGCGCGCCGCAGCGGCGAGGTCTCGCTACAGGACGGCCTGCGCATCTATCAGGAGTTCACCCGCCTGGTGCACATGACGGCGGACTCCGTCGAGGGCGGCCGCGCCTTCGCCGAGAAGCGTGACGCGGAGTTCAAGAACCGCTAGCACGAGGCCAGCAGGCCGACCGATCCGGCGACTAGTCGCGGTCGGCCACGATCATGATCTTGGCGTGCTCCGACGGGTCGGTGAGGGTGCGGAAGGCGTCGGGGACGTCATCGAGGCCGATGTGGGCCGTCACGAGCGGGCCGGCGTCGATACGCTCGGTGGCGAGGGCGTCGAGCGTCGCCTCGAACTCCTCGGGGGTGTAGCCGAGCACGAACTGGAGGTTGATCTGCGTGCGGATCGCCGCCAGCGGGCGAATCACATCGTCCTGCATGCAGACCCCGGCAACGACGACGCGGCTGTTGCGCGGGGCGTCGTCGATGATCGACTGGATCATCCCCGGCACGCCGACGCACTCGAAGACCAGCGCCGAGCGCTCATCAAGGCCGTCCGCCGAGACCGGTGAGTCGGCCGCCTCGCGCCACGACTCGAAGGCCGGCTGCTCGTTGGGGTCGACGACGACGTCCGCGCCGATGCCTGCGGCCAGCTCGCGACGTTTCGGCGAGAAGTCGGCGGCGACGATCGGCGAGAGCCGGCGGGCGCGCAGCGCGGCGATCACGGCCAGGCCGACCGGCCCGCAGCCGATCACCAGCGGCACATCGCCGGCCTCGATCAGGGCTCGGGCGACGGCGTGCTCACCGACGGCCAGCGGCTCGGTCATCGCCGCGTGCTCGGTCGCGAGGTGGTCCGGCACCCGCAGCAGCCGCGCCTCCGGCAGGATCATGAACTCGCCGTACCCGCCCGGGCGCTCATCGGAGTAGCCGACGCCGGAAGGCACCGAGACGACGCGCGTGCCCGGCGCGAGCGTGCCCTCCGTGCCGGGGCCGAAGTCGACGACCTCCGCGCAGAACTCGTGGCCCATGACGACATCGCTGCCGGTGGCGCCGACGACGGGGTCGGTCTGCTCGGCGCCGTCCGCCTCGGCGCGGGCGGCGCGCTGGAGGGCGTGCAGATCGGAACCGCAGATGCCGCAGGCGAGCGTGCGCAGCAGCACCTCACCCTCGCCCGGCACCGGCGCGGGCACCTCGTCGAGCACGAGCTCGCCGCGACGCATGACGACGGCCTTCATCGCTCCCGCCCCCCTGCCTGCGACGAGGCTGTGCGCTCGATCAGTTCGATGCGCACGTCGTCCGGCGCCTGGATGAAGCAGATGCGGATGCCCGGGCCAGCTTCAAGCGGGCCCTCGAGCAGCGTCGCGCCGACCGCAGTCAGACGCTCGATGTCCGCTTCCAGGTTCTCCGAGTCCAGCCCGAAGTGTTCTAGGCCCTCGTGCACCCCGGCGTCGCCGGGACCGAGCGGCTCCCCATCCTTCGCGCCGGAGATGTTGACGGTGATGCCGTTCTCGCTGCGGCAGGCGATGAAGCGATCACCGCTGTCGCGCACGAAGTCGCGGACGACCTCGAAGTTGAAGGCCTGCCCCCACCACTCGGCAGTCTTGCCGGGATCGTGGGACTTCAGGTGGATGTGGTTGATCGCGAAGGCCACGGCAGCCGTCCTTCCATCGGAGCGAAGCTCCGTTACACCAGGACTCTGTGGAGCGAGGCGCGCTCCGTTACCCGGGAATCCCATCGGAGCGAAGCGCTCCTCTGGCTCGGAAACTACCCCAAGAAGCCAGATACTAGCTCAGCGACCCGTTCGGGTTGCTCCGCAGGCACCATATGCGCCGCGTCAACCACGTGCTCGATGCGGGCGCCGGGGAGCAGCGCCGCGTAGTCGCCGGCAAGTTCGGGCGGCGTGATGCCGTCCGAGTCGCCCCAGACCAGCAGCACCGGCTGGCTGACGCGGTGGATGCGCTTGTTCAGGCCCTTGTTCGGGATCGGCCACAGGTACTTCGCCGTCGTCGACATCGCCTTCGCGCGTTCCAGCATGAACTCGATGAACGCCTCGTTCTGCG
>JASLOV010000294.1 GCA_030745285.1 Dehalococcoidia bacterium
TATCGCCGCGTTTCGAGAGCGTTGAACTGCTGCCGTACTGGTCGACGCAGGGCCGCCTCTGGCAGCGATTGGGCGAGTGGTTCGGTCGACCGAACACGTTTGGGATAGTCGCCCGCGACCATCGGGGGATATGACTGGTGCGGGAATCGCTTGAGGACGGCTGGCGCGAGATCATCGACGGCTACCTGGACCGCATCCTTGATGCCGGATTCGATGGCGTCTATCTCGACATCATCGACGCCTACGAGTTTTTCGGGCTCGAGGGCGAGATGCCGGAGCGGGACGACGCGGCGATCGAGATGCTCCGACTGGTCGGTCATATCGCGGCGCGTGCGCGCGCTGAGCGGCCAGGCTTCCTCGTCTTCCCCCAGAACGGCCCCGGCATCCTCGATGTGCTCACCAACATCGGCCGCGCGCTCTATCTGCAGACCGTCGACGGCATCGGCGCGGAGGACAGCTTCTACTTCGGCGACGATGACGAGGACAACCCGCTCACCGTCCAGTCCGACGCGGTGCGGCTGCTGCGCGAGTTCCGCGACGCCGGCCGGCTGGTGCTGGCGGTCGACTACCTCACCGAGGGGGCGAAGGTCGCCGACTTCTGCGTCCGCGCCCGCGCCGAGGGCTTCGTCCCAACCGTCACCGTGCGTGCACTCGACCGCATGCCCGCGGCCTGCCCATCCGGGTGAACCTCGTTGCCCACCCCCGCCATCGAGTCCTACACTCGATGCACAGGCGACGACGGAGCGAGTAGCCCGCCGCGCGCGGCGACTGAGCGAGCCCGGGACGGTGCGAGCCGGGCAAGCGCCGTCAGCGGGTGAACATCCCTCCCGAGCCGCCGACCGAACCCTCGCGGCGACCATAGCGTGCGAGGCAGTAGGCTCGGCCGGGGCAGCCCACCGTTACCAGGGCAGCGTTATCGGCGCTTGTTGCAGCAGCCCGTAGCGTGCTGAGTGGCTTCATCGTGATCGCATGATCCGAGGGGCAACGCGGGTGGTACCGCGGGCTTCCAGCCCGTCCTGCACAGGGGCGGGTTTCTCTGTATCCCGGAGGACTCGCCGCGGAGGGTAGCCATGGCAACCGAGACAGCACCGACCGACGGCGTCTTCGACCCCGTCCCGTCCCGCATCGACTTCGTCGCGCAGGAGGAGGCCACGCTCGAGCAGTGGCGCGAACGCGACACCGTCGCCCGCTACCTCCGTCGCAACGACGGCTCCGACAAGCAGCACTCCTTCATCGACGGACCGATCACGGCCAACAACCCGATGGCCGTGCACCACGCCTGGGGCCGCACATACAAGGATCTCTTCCTGCGCTGGCGCAACATGCAGGGCTACCGCCAGCGCTTCCAGAACGGCTTCGACGGCCAGGGCCTCTGGGTCGAAGTGGAAGTGGAGAAGGAGCTCGGCTTCGGCTCCAAGCGCGACATCGAGACGTACGGCATCGGCCGCTTCGTGGAGGACTGCAAGGCGCGGGTCGACCGCTTCGCCGCCGTGATCACTGATCAGTCGCGGCGGCTGGCCCAGTGGATGGACTGGGACGACTCCTACCACACCAAGTCGGACGAGAATAACTACACGATCTGGCACTTCCTGCGGCGCTGCTACGAGAAGGGCTGGCTCTACGAGGGCACCGACTCCATGCCGTGGTGCCCCCGCTGTGGCACCGGCCTCTCGAACATGGAGATCGCCACCGAGGGCTACCGCGAGATCACTCACGACAGCGTCTACCTGAAGTTCCCGCTGCTCGACCGCGAGAACGAGTCGCTGCTGGTCTGGACGACGACCCCGTGGACGCTCGCGGCCAACGTCGCCGCCGCCGTCCACCCGGATAAGGACTACTCCGTCGTCGAACGGGTGGATGAGCTCGTTAGCAAGACGACTCGTGTGATCCTTGCGACGAAGTTGCTGGATCGCGCCCTCGGCGGAACCGTCGTTCGGCTTGAGCACGAACAGTCATCTGTGATGCGTGTCGGCCCAGTTCCAGGCATCGCGGTAGAGGTTGAGCGCCTGAAGGGCAGCGAGTTGGTCGGGCTCACGTACAGCGGGCCATTCGACGAGCTGCCGGCGCAGGACGGCGTCGCGCACCGCGTGATCGAGTGGGACGAGGTGGCCGAGGACGAGGGCACCGGCATCGTGCACATCGCCCCCGGCGGCGGGCACGATGACTTCCTGCTTGGCAAGAAGTACGACCTGCCCGTGCTTGCTCCGCTCGACGAAGCCGGCGTCTACATCGATGGCTACGGCTTCCTCGTCGGGCAGGTGGCCGGCGAGGTCGCGCAGCCGGTCTTCGATTCGCTGGCGGAGAAGGAGGTCCTCGAGCGCGTCGAGCCGATCACACACCGCTACCCGGTCTGCTGGCGCTGCGACAGCGAGCTGGTCTTCCGCGTCGTCGACGAGTGGTTCATCTCCATGGACGAGCTGCGCCACACGATGATGGACCATACCCGCCGCATCCAGTGGGTGCCGGAGTTCGGTCTGGAGCGCGAGCTGGACTGGCTGCGCAACATGGACGACTGGATGATCTCCAAGAAGCGCTACTACGGCCTCGCGCTGCCGATCTGGAAGTGCGAGTGCGGCCACGTCGACGTGATCGGCAGCGAGACCGAGCTGGAGCAGCGCGCCGTCGACGGCTGGGACGAGTTCGCGGGCAACTCCCCGCATCGCCCCTGGGTCGACGCCGTGCGCATCGAGTGCCCCGACTGCGGCCAGCAGGTCTCGCGTATCCCGGACGTCGGCAACCCCTGGCTCGACGCCGGCATCGTCCCCTTCGCCACGCTCGGCTACCGCCACAACCGCGGCGAGGGGTCGCAGTGGGCGCAGTGGTTCCCCGCCGACTGGATCTCGGAGAGCTTCCCCGGCCAGTTCCGCAACTGGTTCTACTCGATGCTCGCCATGAGCGCCGTGCTCGAAGAGACGGAGTCGTTCCGGGCCTGCTTCACCTACGCCCTGCTGCGCGACGAGCAGGGCGACGAGATGCACAAGAGCAAGGGCAACGCCATCTGGTTCGAGGACGCCGCCGACAAGATGGGCGTCGACGTCATGCGCTGGATGTACGCCAGCCACACACCGGCCAACAACCTCAACTTCGGCTACCACATCGGCGACAACGTGCGGCGGCGCTTCCTGATCCCGCTTTGGAACGTTTACTCGTTCTTCATCACCTACGCCAACCTCGATCGCTGGGACCCGGCGACGGCCGTCGAGCCGGAGGAGAAGAGCGAGCTCGACCGCTGGCTGCTCTCGGAGCTCAACCTGCTCAACCGGCGCGTCACCGACGCGCTGGGGCGCTGGCGGCCGGAGGAGGCGAGCCGCGAGCTGCAACAGTTCGTCGATTCGCTCTCCAACTGGTACGTGCGACGCAGCCGCCGCCGCTTCTGGACCGCCGAGGGCGAGACCCCGGACGCCGCCGCCTACTGGACGCTCTACACTTGCCTCACCACGCTCTCTCGCCTGCTCGCCCCCTTCACCCCCTTCGTCACCGAGGTGATGTACCAGAACCTCGTGGCCGGCAAGGTCGAGGGCGCGCCCGACTCCGTGCACCTCGACGACTGGCCGGCCGTGGACGAAACCGCCATCGACGAGGCACTCTCCGCCGATGTCGAGGTGGTGCGGCGCATGGTCTCGCTCGGCCGCAGTGCCCGCTCCGCGGCACAACTGCGGGTGCGCCAGCCGCTGGGCTCGGCGGTGCTGATCCCACGCACCGACGGTGAACGAGACTCTCTGCAGCGGCTCGCCGGCCAGATCGCCGAAGAACTGAACGTGAAGGCGGTGGAGATCGCGTCCGAGGGCGGCGACCGCCTGCGCTACAGGGTGCGCCCCAACCTGCCGGTGCTCGGCCCGCGTTACGGCTCGGACATCCAGCGCATCCGCGCCGCGATCGAGGCGGCCGACGGCGCCGATCTGGCCGCGAAGATGCGGGCGGGCGGGACCATCGAGCTCGACGGCTTCGAGCTGTCCGGCGGGGACCTGCTGGTCGATGTCGAAGCGAACGAAGGCTGGGCCGCGGCCGAGGACGGCGGTTACGCCGCGCTGATCGACACCGCGATCACGGCCGAGCTGGCCTCGGAAGGCCTGGCGCGCGAGATCGTGCGCCAGCTCCAGAACCTGCGCCGCGACGCCGGCTTCGACATCTCCGACCGCATCCACGTCCGCTACGAGGGCGATGCTGCGGTGCAGGCAGTCGTCGCCGAGCACGCCCGCTACATCGCCGACGAGACCCTCGCGCTCTCGATCAAGAAGGGCGGCGCCGGCGGCGAGGCCGCAACCGTCGAAGCGACCCTCGACGGCCACGACGTGGCGCTGCGGGTCACGAAGGTGCAATGACCTTGCCGGGCGACGAAGGGGTCGAGGACCCTGGAGCGATCGTGCGCCGGGGCTACGACCTGATCGCTCGCACGTACCACGCCCAGCGCGGCCTCGAGGAAGACCGCGAGCGGCTGGACGAGTTCGCCGGCCTGCTGCCTCGCGGTGCCCGCGTGCTCGATACCGGCTGCGGGGCGGGCGTCCCCGTCGCGCGCTTCCTCGCCGGTGAGGGCTTCGAGGTCACCGGCATCGACGTCTCGGAGTCGATGCTCGAACTCGCCCGCGAGCACGTCCCGGCCGCGACCTTCCGGCTGATGGACATGACCGAGCTCGATTTCGCGGACGGCTCGTTCGAGGGGCTGACGGCGTGCTACAGCATCTTCCACGTCCCGCGGGAGCTACACGCCAGCCTCCTCAGTGCGTTCCACCGCCTGCTCGTGCCCGGCGGAGTGATGCTCGTCAGCCTCGGGCACGCCGCGTGGGAAGGTACCGAACCGGACTTCCACGGCACGCGCATGTTCTGGAGCCACTTCGGCCCGGATGAGTACGCGCGGCTACTCGCCAACGCCGGTTTCGAGCTGCTCTGGGGCAAGTTCGGCACCGGCGAGGAACGCCACTACTGGGCGCTGGCCCGCAACGGCGGCTGACAGGCGCGCCTGGCGCCGCTCCACGTTGGTCGGAGGTGGGGGTGACACCTCCACGTCCTGGAAGGCGGGGGGGGGGTGATCTCCCGGAGGGACAACGCAGCTGTGGCTCAACCGCGTCCATTCCTCGAGCGAGGCTACCCGGCGACCCCGCCCTCGCTGCCCCCGCCACCGTCACCTCGATCGTTGCTCTCCTGCTCGTGCTTCGGCACGGCCGGACCGGCCTGCTCGCCAGGAGCGACGACGAAGCCGCGCAGCACGCGCCACAGCGAGCTGCGCCAGCCCGACTCGTCCGAGCCGGCGTG
This sequence comes from Dehalococcoidia bacterium, assembly GCA_030745285.1. Taxonomy (GTDB): domain Bacteria; phylum Chloroflexota; class Dehalococcoidia; order UBA2979; family UBA2979; genus SHYR01. Next base: position 5,251 of record JASLOV010000294.1, read on the forward strand.
GCCGTGTCGCGGCTCCTCGCGCAGCACGTGCGGCACCTCCGCCGCGATCTCTGCGCCGAAGAGCAGGAGGTTGGCGCTGACGTAGATGAAGAACAGCAGCGCGATCACCCCGCCGAGCGAGCCGTAGACCAGGTCGTAGTTCGCGACGCGGCTGAGGTAGAGCGCGAAGCCCTGCTTCACCGCTTCCACGCCCAGCGCCGCCACCAGCGCCCCCGGCCAGATGTGGCGTAGCCGCACCGGCTGATGCGGCAGCAGCCAGTAGAGCGAGACGAAGGTCGTGAACATCAGCACCGCCGGGATGGCGACGGCGCCCGCCTCCCACACCCACTCCGGGCCACCGCCAAAGCGGTCGTCGGCAACCGTCCGCGCCACCTGCCACGCCCCCGTCAGCACGAAGGACGAGAGCAGCAGCAGCCCACCGAGCGGCAGCAGTGAGTACTCGATCAGTTTCGCCCGCAGCAGCGGACGGGGCCGGTCGACGTCGAAGACGACGTTGATCGACCCGTTCACGACGCCAGCCAGCGTCCCCACCGTCCACACCGCCGCGAACAACGAGACCACTGTTAACGTCGGCCCCAGGTCGGCGACCGCGCGCAGCGAGTCCTCGATGCTCGTCTCCTCGACCGGCAGGGCGTCGACGATCGTCCCCAGCACGTCGTCCTGCACGCTGGCATCGCGCAGGACGATGCCGAAGGCGGAGATGGCCAGCAGCGTCAGCGGGAACAACGCAAAGAGCGCGAAGTAGGAGATCGCCGCCGCCATGTGCGTGCAGCGGTCCTCGACGAAGCTCACGATCGCCCGTCGCAGCACCCGCGTGGCAATGCGCCACAACGGCCGCGACGGAGCCGGCGCGGCACGGGCGGAACTCGACACTGGCCCTCCCTGCAGTGCGCCCCGCGACGCGCCCTCGGCCCGCG
>JASLOV010000295.1 GCA_030745285.1 Dehalococcoidia bacterium
GGCTGCTGGCGCGCATGCGGGCGGGGGTGCCGCTGTCGCGCTCGGAGACGGCGCCGCGCGGAGCGCCTCCGCCGGACTGACGGCGCTCAGGACCGAGAGTCGATCAGGACTCGTCGAGCTGGCGGTAGGCGAAGCCGACGCTGTCCTCGACGCGATCGAAGCCGCGCCAGCCGCCGAAGCGCTGCTGGAGCTCGGCCGTCACCTTGGTGCGCGCGGTCACCTTGTCCTGGCCGTCCGCCTTGGCGGAGGCCGCCCCGGACGCGAGGGCGGCGATGAACTCGCGCGCCTCGGCCAGCGCGGGCCGCTCGCCGACCGGGCCGTGCCCGGCGACGAAGCGCTCCGCGTCCAGCTCCAGCAGGCGGTCGTCGGTCTGTACCCAGTCCTGGATGTAGCCGTCGAGCATGAAGGGGACGCCGCCGTCCTGAGCGACGTCGCCCGTGAATAGCAGGCGGTCGTCGCGCAGGTGGACGAAGAGGTCGCCGCTGGTGTGCGCGCGACCGAGGTAGTGAAGATCGATGCGGCGTCCGCCGAAGTAGAGCTGCATCGACGTCTCGAAGATGACGCTGGGCGGCGTGATCTGGACCGTCTTCACTTCCTCCGACCAGGGCGCACCCCCGGCCGCGATTCCCTCGATCCAGCGTTCGTTCTTCTCGACGTCCAGCATCTCGCTGCGGCAGTTGGCGTGGCCGATGATCGTGGAGTCCGGGAACTCCTCGTTGCCCCAGCTGTGATCCCAGTGCGAGTGGGTGTCGATCACGTAACGGATCGGCTTGTCGGAGAGGTGCCGCACGTCCGCGATCAGGTCGCGCGCGAAGGACGGTACCCGCAGCGAGTCGATCACCAGCACGCCGTCGTCGGCGACGATGATCCCGGCGTTCGCCAGGCCCTCGTGCAGGCGCGCGAAGACGCCGCTGGCCACCTCCACGATCTCCGTGCCGGGGGTGGCAGCGGTCATCGATTCGCTCCTCGTGGGTCTCCGCCTCCGTCGATGGCGTCTCTGCCCGGCCGGCGACTAGCTGTTGGCGCTGGCGTTCGCGATGGCGACGATGGTGCCGTCGTCCTTCTCGATCCATGCGAAGACGGCCTCACGTGAGGTGTCGTCCTCGGCCGCACCGGTGGAGACGCCGCGGACGGTGATGTGATCGTCCGGCCAGGTGGGGTTGGTGAACTTCATATCCAGCCGGCCGCCGTTCCACCAGGCGTCGCCGAAGTGCTGCTCCATCAGGGTGCCCATGTACGACATCGTCAGGCGGCCGCCGACCACGACGTTGCGGAACCCGAGCTCCTTGGAGGCCTCCAGGTCGGTGTGGTAGCTGCGGTTGCCGTGAAAGTATTTGCCACACATCTCGAGCGTGATCACGCGGTCGAGCGGCGCGATCTCTGTGCCGTCGGGGACGTTGAACTTGCGGGCGCCCTCCTTCTTGCTCGGGTCCCGCAGTTCGACCTCCGGTTCGGGCTCGTCGAGCAGGAACGACTGGTGGTGGTTGGAGCGGATCACAACCTCGCCGCCGGCGTTCTCCAGCTCCATGGCGGTGTCGACGACGGTGCGGTCGCGGCGTTTGTAGATGTCCCGGATGCGGCCGTGGGCGATGTAGTTGTCGCCCTGGACCAGCGGCGCGAGCAGTTCCCATTCCTGGCGCATCCAGAGGTGCCCGCGATCCTGCTTGAAGGCGCTGTGGCCGTGGAAGTTGTCCGCGCCGCCGGCCACCATCGAGGGCACAGGCGCCTCGCCGCGGTCGAATGCCGAGCGGTCGAGCGCGAGCCCTTCGAAGTGGTCATCGATCATCGCGTCCGTCACCGAGAAGTTGAGGTCGGGCAGGACCTTGCCGATCGTGGGGTCGCCGGTGCGCTTTGCTTCGGTTGTCATCGTTCACTCTCCTTGTGAGTCGCGGGGATTCTCTCATCCCCCGTCCAGTCCCGGCCCCCTCGCCCGGCGGCGGGCGTTGCTCGCACCGCGGGCCGGGTGATTGTAGACGCCCGGCCTCGTGCCTGACTCGCGCGCTGTCCTGTGAGCCGTCGACGAGTCTGAGAGCGCGGCAGGACGTACCCTCCAGCGGACCCGTTCTCGCGACAGCGCGAGTCGCAGCGCCGGAGGAACCATGGCCGACGACGACATCCTGCTCGGGGTCTCCGACCAGATCGGCACCGTCACGTTCAACCGCCCGGAGCGACGCAACGCCATCAGCTTCGAGATGTGGCACCACCTGCGGCGGCTGATCGTGGACCTGTCGGCCAACGACGAGGTGCGCGTGATCGTCTTCCGGGGCGCGGGCGACGAGGCGTTCTCGGCCGGCGCGGATATCAGCGAGTTCGAGACTCATCGCCAGAACTCGGCGCAGGCGACGCTCTACAACGCCGCCTTCGACGCGGCGATGGATGCCGCCGAGGCGGCCGGCAAGCCGACGATCGTGATGATCAAGGGCGCGTGCGTCGGTGGCGGCTGCGAGTTCTCCACGGCCTGCGACCTGCGCATCGCCGCCGACAACGCCCGCTTCGGCGTGCCGATCGCGCGGCTGGGGCTGCCCATCGCCTATCGCGAGATGCGGCGCATGATCCGCACGATCGGGCGCGCGAAGACGATGGAGCTGCTCTACACCGCCGACCTGGTGCCGGCGGAGGAGGCACACCGCATCGGGCTCGTGAACCACGTCGTGGCGCTCGATGAAGTGGAGTCGTTCACGCGCGAGATGGCCCTGAAGATCGCCGCACTGGCCCCCGTCGTGCATCGCGTGCACCAGCAGGTGGCGGCGACGGTGCTGGAGGACCCATCGCTGGCCGGGCTGACGGCCGCGGACCAGGCGCTGGCGGTCTCACCGTACGACACGGAGGACTTCCAGGAGGGCTGGCGCGCGTTCCTGGAGAAGCGCGAGCCCGAGTTCCAAGGCCGCTAAGGGTCCCTTCGGGGCTTTGCCTAGGCGTCGTGCCGCAGGAGTCAGGCGTGGCCCTCTTCGAGCGTGTACGCTGCCGCCGAACGTACTGGCAGCACCGGCTGCCCCGACCGCCTCGTGATGGGAGCGCACATGTTCATTGGCTCGCAGGTCCACGCCAACGCCACCAGCTGGGGTCGCGTCGCCGACACCGTTCGCTTCATGGACGAAGGGCCATGGCACAGCGTCTGGGTCCCCGACCACTTCGTCCCGCCGCTCGATTTCTTGAACGAGGAGGACGATAACCTCGAGGGCTGGACGCTGCTGACGGCGATGGCCGCCATCACCACGCGCATCCGCCTGGGCGTGCTCGTCGCCGGCAATACATACCGCGACCCGGCGCTGCTGGCGAAGATGGCGGCGACGTTCGACCACATCTCCGATGGGCGGCTTGAGTTCGGCATCGGCGCCGCCTGGCACCAGCGCGAGCACGAGGCCTACGGCTGGCACTTTCCCTCGTTGAGGGAGCGCTCCGACCGCCTGGAGGAGGCCTGCGAGCTGATCAAGGCGCTCTTCACCGCCGACGGTCCGGTCGACTACGACGGCAAGTACTACCACCTCGACTCGGCGCCGTTCGCGCCGGGCTGCGTGCAGAAGCCCAACCCGCCGATCATGGTCGGTGGCGGAGGCGAGAAGCGGACGCTTCGCACGCTCGCGCTCTACGGCGACGTGATGAACGTCTCCGGTTCACCGGCCGCCGTCGCGCACAAGATCGCCGTGCTCGACGCGCACTGCGAGAAGGTCGGCCGCGACCCCGGCGAGATTACGAAGACTGTGATGGTCCCGGTCGGCGTGCAAGACGACGAGGTCAAGGCCGAGCGTCTGCGCGACACCTGGGGCGGCGGCCGCACGGAGGAGGAGCGTGCCGCGCTGCCCTTCGGCCCCGCTGAGCGCGTGATCGAGGCGCTGGGCGCCTACGCGCCGCTGGGCGTCGACGGCCTCATCTTCCAGGGCCTGCCGAACAACACCGGCGTCTACGAGCGACTGGCGACCGAGGTCATCCCCGCTCTGAGCTGAGCGCGAGTGATGGCTGCGGCGGATCGAGCGGCTAGGAGGACTCGGCCTCCATCGATGCCCGCAGGGCCGCCATGTGCGCCTCGTCGTGGTAGCGGGGGTCTCGCTTCTCGCGGAAGGCGAGGGCGCCCTCGCGGTACTCGGCGGTCTGGCGCGCTTCCAGCAGGTACTCATTGGACCGCCGCCACGTGCCCTCGTCGCCGCCCTCGGTGAGGTCCTCCCACATCATCTTCTTGATGGTGCGAAGGGTGGGCGCCGGGTTTCCGGAGATCTCCTGTGCCAGCGCGATCGCCTCCGGCAGCAGCCGGTCGGGCTCGACGACACGGCGCACGATGCCCAGTTCCCGGGCCGCCTCTGCGTCGTAGATGCGGCCTGTCAGCACCATCTCCTTGGCACGATGGAAGCCGATGATGCGAGGCAGCAGCCAGCTACTGCCCAGTTCGGGCACGGAGGCGATCGCCGCGAACCGCATCGAGAAGCGTGCCTCCGTGGAGGCGATGATCGAGTCGTACAGCAGCGGCGCGGTGAGCCCGACGCCAAGCGCTACGCCGTTGACGGCGGCGATGATCGGCTTCAGCCCGATGATGAACTCGTGGTCAAAGGCGTTGGGGCCGGCCGGCGCTTCGCCGCGGACCGCCGACGACCCGAGCGGGGCCGTCCGATCGTTTCCGGCGCTGTAGGCACGGCCGTTGCCCGTCGTCACGATCGCGCCGACCGAACTGTCCGAGTCGGCGGCCCCGAGGGCGTGGCCGAACTCTCGCGCCATCTCGTCATTGAAGGCGTTGAGCTTGGCCGGGCGATTGAAGCGGATCACCCGCACGCGGTCCACCTGCTCGACCTCGATCGTGGCGTAGTCGGTCATCGCACCTCTCCGATCGTCGCGGGACATCCTGTGACGTTGCGATGCGCAGCATACGTCGCCCCGCCGTTGAGGGGCCGTTGAGGACGGGTGGCTCAGCCGAATGACCGGTAGACGGCCGTCGCGAAGTCGTCGCGCAGACACAGCGATGCGGCGTCGAAGAAGGGTCGGACCTGCACAAACGTCGCGCCCGCGATGCCGCGAGCGCGGTCGACCCAGAAGTAGGTGTTGAAGATCCCGGCCCAGCTCAGGCAGCCGGCCGAGCGCCCGGTCGGGGAGGGCTCGCTGCTCACGAGCAAGCCGAGGCTGTGCCCGGTTGTGCCGCCCTCGGAGAAGTCGACATCGTTGGCGAGGTCGGGCGCACCGGTCCGCCACTTGCCCGCAACGAGGCCGCCGATCTGGTTGGTGCAGAGCGCGTCCATGCTCCCGGGGCCGAGCAGGCGTGCGCCGTCGAGCGAGCCGTCTCCGAGCATCAGCCGCAGGAACTGCGCGTAATCAGGGGCGGTGGAGGAGAGCCCACCGCCGCCGCTGAAGGTGGCCGGCGGGGGTGGCTGAACGACGGGCTGCTCAGCCAGCGCGCCGTCCTCGGAGCGGGCGTGCACGGAGGTGAGGCGCGGCTCCTCGGGCCCGTAGCCGCGGAAGGAGGTGTCCGGCATCGCCAGCGGGCCGAACAGGTGCTCGCGCATGTACTGATCGAGCGCCAGGCCGCTTGCGGCCTCAACGAGGCGGCCGGCCCAATCGGTACTGGTGCCGTACTGCCAGCGTTCGCCCGGATCGGACACGAGCAGGCGGTCGAGGTCGGTGGCGCGCACCGTAGCACCGGAGGCACGAGCGTCCTCGGCGTGGCGTGCCAGCTTCGTGCTCGAGAACGGGTAGGCGAGACCGGAGGTGTGCGTGAGCAGGTCTCGCAGCGTGACGGGCCGGCTCGCCGGCCGCAGCTCGCCCTCGTCGGTGAGGACCGTGAGGTCGGCCAGCTCCGGCAGCACGCTCCCGGCCGGCTGATCGAGCGCCAGCTCGCCGCGCTCGACGAGCTGCATGGCGGCGGCCGAAGTGAGCGCCTTCGTCATCGAAGCGATGCGGAAGATCGAGTCGACCCGCATCTCCACGTCATCGGCGACGCGGGCCTTGCCGGACGCCCCCTGGTACACGACGCCGTCGCTGTTGACCGCGACGGCGACGACGCCCGGCACTTCGCCACGCTCGACCGCGCCTGCCAGGACCGAATCGACCGCCTCGGTCACGCGGGGAGCGTGTTGCGGATGAAGCGCGTGAACACGCCGCAGAGCCGGTCCGGGATCACCGCGTTCGGCGAATGGTCGACGCCGTGGAAGACGTGCATGTGGCGAACGGTCTCCGGGAGCGTGAGGTAGCCCTGCGCGGATGAGCCCGGTGGCACGGTGCCATCGCGGTCACCGAAGACGACGAGCGTCGGCGTCTCCAGTGCGGCGAGCACGGACTGGAGGTCCTGCGGGCGCTCGCGGATGCCGCGCAGTCGCTCCTTCGGGACGTTCTGCCAGTCCTGCCAGAGGCGTTCGCGGATCTCGTCCGAGAGCGCGACGTGTTCGGAGCGCCAGTACTGCTCGTCGACGTTGCCGGGGTAGCCCTCGATGCGTTCGTCCCAGGCGGCCTGCTGCTCCGCCGTCATCTGCAACGGCTTGCCGTCGGAGAGCGCGCCGCCGGCCAGCAGCACCAGACCAAGCACCCGATCCTCGTGGTCGCGGATGTAGTTGGTGACCGTGCTGGCGCCCATCGAGTGCCCGACGAGCACGAACTGCTCGAGCGCCAGCGCGTCGACGGCCGCCGCCAGGTCGATGCCGAACTGGTGTGCCGAGTAGTCCTCGTCCTGTGAGGTGACGTCGGATCCGCCGGCGCCGCGCATCGAGATCGCAATCGACCGCATACCCTCGGCGGCGAGGCCCTGCTGCATCACGTCCCAGATCAGCGCGGAGGAGCGGTAGCCGTGCACGAGCACGACCGAGGGGTCGCCGTCGCCCTGCTCGAAATACTCCAGGCTGACCGCTCCGGCCTGCACTCGTGGCATACCACTTCCTCTCCCCCGTCGCGCTCGACCCGCTGGCGGCCGGGTGGCCGCACGAGCGGTGGCTTCGCGCGCATTCTGGGCGAACCCCCCGACGCTTGCCACCACGGGACGGCGAGCACGACATCGTTGGTTCGTGCCTCGTGCCTCGTGCCACGTCGCGTGGCCGTCACGTACGGGGGCTGGTCGAGGCGATCTCCAGCAGCCACCGCTGGTGGTGGTCACTCACCCTCACGGCCGTGATCATGCACTCCTGGTACGACGGCTTCGTCTGGTCCGTGCAGCGACGCCAGGTGGACGCGAGTGTCGCCGACCGGGACGGCCAGGACGCAGCGGGTAGCTAGCCGAGGCGGGCGCCTGTCGAGACGGCCGGCGTTACTCGCGCGGTCTGATGTCCGCCAATTCCGCCATCAGCTCCAGCGCCGGCTGGTCGCCGCCGACGGTGATGCC
>JASLOV010000296.1 GCA_030745285.1 Dehalococcoidia bacterium
CTCTTCTCCGTGCTCGTGCAAGAAAAATCTTCCCAAAACACCGACCGATATTACGCAAATTCTACGCCAGGGCAGATCCGCAAAAACAGGCCTGAAATAAAGGAAGTTTTCTTCGCCGCGGTCAAAAATACCCAAAAAACAGAAGCTCTCTTCAATGTGTTGGATCAGGCCGAAAACAGGCCGTTTTCTCGCGTTCCACGCATCGCTCATCCAAGGGCTTGGATCAAGGCGTGAGCTTAGATAAACCTTGTATTTTCTATAGCTTAGGCTTGGTAGAGAGCTACCGGTCCAGCTCGCTGAGGCGGCTGCGCACTTCGGCGATCTGCGCCGGTGTGGCAGTTGGCCGTGGCGCGCCGAGAAACCGCTCGAGATAGGGTCGGGCCTCCCCAGCCGATCCGGTTTCGCGGAGCAGTACCGTCAGGTCGAGGAGCGCGTCGACGTCGGCCGGCGAGAGGTCGACCGCGCGGCGCCACGCCTCGACCGCGCCATCACGGTCGGTGGGCCTGAGCGCCGCCCCCAGCAGCCGCCATCCCGGTGCGTAGGTCGGATCGGCACCCGTCGATTCCCGGAAGGCGTGCACGGCGTCCTCGACGTTGCCCGATTGCACCTCGATGACACCGAGGTTCTTCCAGATCTCGGCGGTTGGACCGAGTTCGAGCGCGCGCGCGAACTGGGTTCGTGCGTCGTCGATCCGACCGAGGGCGGTGTAGGCCGCGCCGAGCCGGTTCAGGTCGTCCGCCCACGGCGCGTCCACGGCGACGAGGGTCTCGAGGATCTCGATGGCGCGATCGGGCTCGCCGGCGTTCAGCAACGCCAGACTGAGACGCTCGCGAATTGCGTCGCTGGCCTGTCCGAGTTCGACCGCGACATCGAGCAGGTCGACGGCCTCCCTGGGGCGGCCCATCTCAATCAGCAACGTCGCCGCCGAGGTGTAGGCGGGGGCGAAGCCGGGGTAGGTGTCGAGGTGGTCCTGCAGCACGGCCAGCCCCTCCGCGTTGCCGCCAGGCGACTCGAGGGAAGTGGCGAGCTGGCGGAGCACCGCGCGCCAGGCCAGGTCGACGTCGAGCAGCCGCTTCGGGTCGTCAGCGGCGGTGAAGACGCGGTCCGGAGCGATCGGTCCCGCCCGGCCGCTGGTATACCCGAGTGCCCGCAGCTGTGCCTGGACCGTCGGGTCGACCGGGATGCTGGAGGCGGTGGCGGCCACGCGTTCGCCGACCGCTTGCAGGACACCACGCATCTCACCGGCGCGCCCCTCCTGCCGATCGTGCAGGTTGATTGCTTCGCCAGGATCCGCGGTCAGGTCGTACAGCTCCGGCAGTGGCAAGTCGATCAGCTTCCACCCCTCTGCGACGATGCCGGTCAGCGGCGCCCAGTTGCGCGTCAAACTCGCGCTGAGCGCTTCGAAGTAGATTGGCGGGACTGGGAGGCCCGGGTCGGTTCTCAGCGAGCGTCCGCCCAGACCTTCCGGAACGTCCAGGCCCAGGAGATCGAGGATGGTCGGCAGGAGGTCGACGTGCGATGCCGGCGTCTCCCTGACATCCGGCGAGATGCCGGGGCCCGAGAGGATCAGCGGCACGCGTAGTGTCGCGTCGTAGGCGAACAGGCCATGCGTCGGTTCGCCGTGATCGCCCAAGCTCTCACCGTGGTCGCTGGTGACGACGATCAGCGTCTCCTCGAGCGCGCCGGCTTGCCGGAGCTGGGTCAGGAACCGGCCGATCGCGGCGTCGGTGAAGGCGACCTCGTTGTCGTACGGATCCGCGACCCGCTGCTCGGGCGCGTCGTACGGATCATGCGGGTCGAACAGATGCGCCCAGGCGAACCAGGGCGAGGCGCCCGCCCCCGGATCGGCCGGGTCGTGGACGGCCTCGATCCAGTCGGCCGCGCGCCGCAGCACGTCAGGGGCCCGGCGCTGAACGAAGTTTGCGGCGAAGGACCGGGCGACCTCGTCGAAGCGGTCGTCGTACTCCGCGAATCCCTGCTCCAGACCGAACCGCGAATCGAGGACGAACGCGCCGATGAACGCGCCGGTGTCGTAGCCGGCCGCGCCGAGCCGCTCGGCCAGCGTCACGTGGGCCTCCGAGAGGCGGAACGACCCGTTGTCGCGTACGCCGTGCACAGGCGGCACGAGGCCCGTCATGATCGACGAGTGTGACGGCAGTGTGACCGGCGCGTGGGCGTAGACGTGCGTGAACCGGAGGCCGCTCTCGCCAAGCGCGTCGAGTGTCGGCGTCAGGCCGGGCGCACCGACCCGATCGGCGCGTAGTGTGTCGACCGTGATGAGCAGCAGGTTCGAGCCACGGAGTGCGCCGGGCGCGGGGATCGCGACCGGCCGCGAGAACCACCAGACGGCGGCCGCCAAGGCGCCGACAAGGATCAGTATCGCGCCGGCGGCGGGGAGCCGTGTTGCGCGGGGTCGACGGGCTGGAGTGTCCGAGAGCGGTTGGCCGCGGCGTTTCAGTGGCGGTGTCGATCGCCTGCGCTTCCGGCCCACGCGGTCACTGTATCAAACCGGTCGGCAGGCGTTGCGGGTCACCGATCGTTCTTCAGTTCGACGACGATCACTTCGATCGCCTCGTCCGAGTTGTTGACGTCGGCGTGCATCGTGTTCGGCTCGTCGTGGGTGAGCCAGTAGGCGTTGCCGGCCTCCCAGTGCTCGGTCTCGCGCTCGCCCGAGTCCTGGACGATGTCGAGGTCGCCGTCGGTCAGCGCGATGAGCGCACGGGAGTGCTCGTGGCGATGCATACTGAGGGGCTGATTCGGCTGGATGATGCTCTTCCAGACCTTCACGTGCTCGTTCTCGAACTGAGGGACGCGGCGCGTTTCAGATTCCGATTGCTGCGCCACGAGTAGAGCGGTCGGGATGAGGGCGCCGATGGCAAGCCAGACGAGCGGGTGTTTGCACACGATGCAGCCTCCGTGTGAAGTTGGGACGCGCCGACACGCGCCAGTCTACCCTACCGCCCGCGAGCGGCTTGAGGGCCGTGACTACGTGACGAGCATCCGGGCTGTCTGCTATGAACTCGGTCGCTTGAAGATGGCGCAGTAGGCGTTGCCCGACCAGTCCTCGATGACCCGCACCAGTTCGAACCCGGCGCTGGTGATCTCGTCCACCAACTGATCCGGCTCGACGCCGTGACCGCCCGCGAACTCGGGCGCGTCGTTGCCGTAGTCGATCACCGCCAGCAGGCCACCTGGTTTCAGTGCCTGCCGCATCCGATTCGCCGCGCCGGCGCCGTCGGCCAAGTGGTGGAACATCACGCGGACGAGCATCGCGTCGCAGCACTCATCCGGCAACTCGAGCGCGTCGCCTGGGGTCTCGACGACCGTCACGTTGCGCACGCCGGCGGCGTCCACGGCGGCGCTGATGATCGCCGCCTCGTCTGCGTCGTTCCCGGTCGCGTACACATGGCCGGCCTCGCCGACCCGAGTCGCCAGGTCGATCGTCCAGGCGCCCCCGCCGGCGATGATGTCGGCGACCGCGTCGCCTTCAGCCAGCTCTAGCGCCTCGGCGATGAGTGATGCTTCGACGTCGAACGCGTGGCTCGTTTCGTAGCGCTGGAGGAGCCAGCCGGCGCCCAGGCCCGCGATGCCCAGTACCAGGAGCGTCGCGGCGACCGACAA
>JASLOV010000297.1 GCA_030745285.1 Dehalococcoidia bacterium
GGCGTGAAGAAGCTCTTGCTGCTGTTCGCCCAACTGGTCAGCGCGGACCCCGTCGCGGACGGACAGGAGCCCGCGGCGGTGGACGAGCCGGCCACGGAAGAGCCCCTCGTCGATTCGATCGACGACCCGGGCGACGCCCCCTGACCGTCCTCTAATCCGCGTCCGGCGCCCGGTCGGCCCCGTCTGCGGCGCGGCGCGCCAGGTAGCGCTGCGTGTCCTCGCGCGTCAGCAGGCCGGCCAGCCGCCCCTCCGCGAGCACCGGGAGTTGCCCCAGCCTGCGTTCCTCCATCATGCGTATGGCCTGGAGCAGCGGCGTCCGCGGCGAAACCGTCAGCAGCTCGGACGAGCGCGTCATCGAGGACCCCACCGGCGTCGTCGACCAGATCGACCGGGGCACGGCGGCGACGTCTTCCGCCGTCACGATGCCGACGATGGCGCCTTCCTGCTCAACCAGAAAGGCCCGCTGCTCGGAGACCGCCCAGTACTCGTCGACGAGTCGTTGCAGCGAGAGCGCGGCGTGGACGGGGGCCGGCGATCTTCCCATCGCGTCGCCGGTGCGGGCGCCGCGCAGGGTGTGCTCAAGCAAGACCGCCGCGTACGAGTCGCGCACCGCCGAGCGTACGAAGACACCGACCAAGATGTACCACAGCCCGCCGAACATGCCGAACGCGACGATGTTGACGATCCCGAGCAGCACCATCGCGTAGGCGATCGCCGTACCGATTCGCGTCGCCGTCCGCGTCGCCCGCAGCAGGTCGCCAGAGCGCGCCCACAGCGCCGACCGCAGCACCCGCCCGCCATCGAGCGGGAACCCCGGCAGCAGGTTGAAGAGCCCGAGCACCAGGTTGATCACGGCCATGTAGCCGAGGATCAGGGAGACGTCGACCGTTCGCAGCGCGAACCACGCGACGGCGAACAGCAGCGCCAGCAGCCACGACATCAGGGGGCCGGCGATTGCCACGCGGAACTCCTGCCCGGCGCTGTGCATCTCCCCCTCGAGGTTCGAGACCCCGCCGAAGATGAAGAGCGTGATCGACGGCACCCGCATGCCGTAGCGGAGCGCCGTGAGGGCGTGAGAGAGTTCGTGGATCAGCACGGACAGGAAGAACAGCAGCGCCGTCGTCACCCCGGCGGCCCACTGCCCGGTCGCCGGCCAGCGCGGAAAGGCGTCCCGGAACAACTCCTGCGAGAGCATCCACGTCAGCAACGCGAAGATGGCCAGCCACGACCAGTGCACGCGGATATCGATGCCGCGCACGCGGCCGATCACGAGGCCCGATCTCAGGTTCACGGCTCAAGGATACGGTGCTGCCCGCTCGCGCAGATCACCGGCCGAATTCTGACACTTTCGGCCTTGCTGCCTGCATTGCCCGAAGGTCACATTGCTTCCGGGATGGATGCCTGATCTGCCGATAAGTGCAATTCATCACAATAGTTCCTGCCAGAACGGCAAGGGAACAGGAAGCTGACCCGCAACGAGGAGGAACCCCCGCCCGGGCCGGCGAGAAGGGAAACGGAAATGACGGTCATTCGCAGATTCCTCTGGATCGTCCCCGTGATCATCGGCCTGGTGTTCGTCGGAGCTGGTACGTACACCATCGGCGAAGGATTCGAGGCCCGGGACCTCGTTCGGGCGGAACTCGCCAACGAGCAGGTCACGACCTCCAAGGAGGCGTCGATTCCCAGCGCACTGGTGATGGACGCGGCAACCGCCGAGGTGCAGGCCGCCACCATCAAGGAGCACACGTACGGTCGATTTGGCCCCTACAGCGGCATGGAGCGGGACGACCCGAACCGTGCGACCTACATCAAGGATCTGACCCTGCGGAACTCCCTGAACATGGCGGTGCTGGGCTTCAAGGTTTCCGAACTGGTGGTCGGCATCGGCGCGCTCGTCATCGGGCTCGGCTTCGTGCACATGTTCCTGATTGCGCCCGTCCTCTTCTGGACCCGCCCGATGGACCACGTCGCAACCGAGGCAACCACCTGATTGGACTCCCAGAGAACGCTGCGGCCGGCAGGGCACGAGTGTCCTGACCGGCCTCGGCGGGGCGGAGGCACCGGCGCGACATCGCGCCGGTGCCTCTTCATCAGGACCCCGGAGGGCACCGTGTCAGCTACGCGCAGACGCCGCCGCATCCGGCTCACTCACACCCTGGCCGTCTGCGCGTTCCTCCTCCTTGCTGCCGTCGCCTGCAGCCACGCCTCCCCCCTCTCGCCTGACCCCGGCAAGCCCCTCTCCGCCGACCTTGAGGTGCGCTGGACGCCGGTCCCCGTCCCCGCCGAGGACCGCTGGCACATCGTCTACGAGCTGCACGTCCGCAACCTCTCAGAGCCGGGCCTTGCCCTCTCCAGCGCCGAAGTGATCGTGCAGGACAGCGACTCGCCGCCGCTCTATTCCTGGAGCGCCGATACCAGCACGGAAGCCACCCGCCACATCGAAGTGCTCGCCGGCGGCGGCGCCGAAACCCTCGTGCTCTACATCTGGCTCGCACTCGACCGTAACGAAGTTCCGCGAGCGCTGAGCCATCGTGTGACGCTGATTTCCGCCGACGGGCGCCGCGCCATGGTCGAGGGCGCCCCGGTCGCCGTCGATCCTGCCCTCCCGCTTGTGCTTGGCCCTCCCCTGCGCGGCGCGAACTGGGTGGCGACCAACGGGCCGGGGAACGACTCCGGGCACCGGCGCGCGATCTACGACTCCGGCGACGGCGGGCTCGTTCCGCAGCGCTTCGCGACTGACTGGGTCCGGGCCGACCCCGGGCGGCCAGTCGACCGCGACAGCGAAACGTTCGCCGGGGACCCGCTGGTCAACGCCAACCATTTCGCCTACCTGCAGGAGGTGGTCGCCGTCGCCGATGGCACCGTGACCACCGTCGTCGACGGTGTCCCCGATAACGCGCCCAACAACGTGCCGGACCGCCTCTTCGGCGACACCGTCGCTGGCAACTACATCGTCGTCAGCATCGATGGCGCCGACGGCGCCTTCGCCGTCTACGCGCATCTCAGCCCGCGCTCGATGCGGGTGGGCGAGGGAGATGTCGTGCGCCAGGGCGAGGTGATCGCGCTCGTCGGCAACTCGGGCTTCTCTTCGAAGCCGCATCTCCATTTTCATGTGACTGACGGAGACGCCCCGCTCCAGGCCGAAGGGCTACCGTACGTGATCGACCAATTTGGACGCCTCGGGCGCCTCGGCCGGGACGGCCGGGCGGGCTTCCATCGCGCCTTCGACGTGCCGACGTTCGAGTTGCCGCTGTCAGGGATGGTCGTGAGCTTTGAGGGGGACCGCTCAGCATCGCCGCCGGGCGGTGATCAGTTGATCAGCCCGCTGCGTTAGCCACCGAGGAGCAGTG
>JASLOV010000298.1 GCA_030745285.1 Dehalococcoidia bacterium
CAGCCAGAAGAACGGGAATGAGATGCGGTTGTGGTAGATGTCGGTGTCGACGACTGCGCTGGCGATCTGGAAGCGGTCCTCGAAGTGGCTGAAGGGCATGGTGGAGAGGCAAGAGTAGCCCTTCGGCGTCTTGATCGTCCACGGCGAAACGAACTTGTAGGCGGCGTTGTCGAGCGCACCCTCGGCGGCCGGGATGCCCTCGGTCTGCCAGCCGGGGTGACTGCTGACGAGCTGCATCGCCCCGGGCCAGGAGAAGTACATTCGGCCGTTCTTGTACTCGTAGACGAAGTCGTTCCAGAGCGGCAGCACGTAGCCGAGCGACATCGCATCGAGGAAGGGGACGCAGTTCTTGAACGTCGACCGCGGCGAGCTGCCGGTGACGGTGCCTTCCTCGTCGAGGTCGACGCCCCAGGCGGGATCGCCGATGGTCGGTCTCGCGTCTTTGTACCAGCGAGGGACGGAGAGCACGGCCGGGGCGGGGTCGGGCGCCGCGCCGACGAACGGTTCGTCGATCACGAACTCGATATTCTTGAATCCGACCCTGTTGAACACCATTGCCGTCTCCCCGCTCACACCCGCCATCACGCGGGGAGCCCCCGCAGCGGGGACGGTACGGCGGCGGCCGACGGGCACGCAAGCGCCCTCGACGCGGCTTCAGGGCGGGCAGGCTTCAGTCGATCGCGCGGGCCAGCTCCAGCAGCTTCACGACCGTGCGCCAGTTGCGGCCTGTCGCCGCGGTGTCGAGGGCGCGCTCGACGGCGTCGAGCGTCAGCTTCGAGCGGCCGGCCCCGTTCGGGTAGTGGACGTACAACTCGTGCCCGTTGAGCACGAATCTGTCCGGGGCGAACCGCGCCGGGTCGAGCCGGTCGACGGCGTTGCGGTCCGGCTGCGTCGCGAGGAAGAGCACGTGGAGCTTCGCGTGGTCGTCCTCGTCCGCGGCGAACGGGTGCTGCACGGCCACGACCGCCCAATCACGCTCCGCGCGCACGAAGACGCTGACCTCGAACCCGAAGTGGTCGAGCACCGCCTGTTCGAGCTGCGACGCCAGCGCCGGCTCATCGCCTTCGCTGGTGAATACGACATTGCCGCTCTGCACGTAGGTCGAGACCTGCTGGTGGCCGAGCGCCTCGACGATAGTACGCAGCGCGGCCATCGACACCTTGCGGCGGCCGCCGACGTTGACGCCACGCAGCAGAGCGATGTGGGTCGCCGGCATCGCCGAATTCAAGCGGGACGCCGTTGCGCCGTCAAGCCCGCCGCAGTCACGGAAACGAGCGGCAAGCCGGGCAACCTTGACAGCCTCGTGCGGCTACGTCAGGTTCGCGGCACATGGCTGGAGGTGCACGGTGACGATGAGGGGTGAAGCAGCGATCGTCGGCTTCTACGAGATGCCGACGGAACGGGAGTACCCGGGGCGGAGCACCGTTTCCCTGCTGGCGGAGATCGCCCGTGGGGCGATCCGCGACGCCGGCCTGCGGCCGGAAGACATCGACGGCATCATCGGCCAGGAGAGCCTGAACTCGATGACGCTGGCGGAGGTGCTGGGCGCGAAGCCGCGCTACACCGCCTCGATGACCGTGCACGGCGCGAGCGGGTCGAGCTCAATCTCAACGGCCTCGGCGATCGTCTCGGCCGGGCTGGCGAACTACGTGCTGTGCATCTTCGGGGAGTCGCGCGTGCGCAGCAGCTCGCGGGCCGTCGCCGCCACCGCGGCGGCGCGCGTGGGCGGCCCGGGAAGCCGCGGCGCCGAGTGGGAGGCGCCGTTCGGCCCGGTGATCGCCGCCAACGGCGGCTACGGGCTGATCAAGCAGCGCCACATGTTCGAGTACAGCACGAAGCAGGAGCAGTTCGCGAAGTGCGCCGTCGACGAGCGCTTCAACGCGCTGCTCAACCCGAACGCGATCTGGAAGGGCCAGCCGATCACGATCGACGACGTCCTCAACTCGCGATATACGAACGACCCGCTGCACCTGCTGGAGTGCGTCATGCCCTGCTCCGGAGGCGCGGCGGTGATTGTCACCTCGGCCGAGCGGGCGAAGGCGATGCCGAACCCGCCGGTCTACGTGCTGGGCGCCGGGGGACCGGCGACGCGGCACGACGCGATCTGGCAGGAAGAGGACGTGACGACGACGCCGGTGATCATGTCAGCCCCGATCGCGCTGCAGATGTCCGAGTACAGCGTCAACGACATCGAGTTCGCGGAGTTCTACGATTGCTACACGGCGCTGGTGATGGCGACGATCGAGGACGCCGGGTTCTGCCCGAAGGGCGAGGTTGGCGGCTTCTACGAGGACACCGACACGACGTACAAAGGCTCGTTGCCGATCAACACGGACGGCGGCCAGATCGCGGCCGGCCAGCCCGGCGGCAACGCCGGCGGTTTCCGCCACGTGATCGAGGCGACCCGCCAGATCATGGGTCGCGCCGACGAGAGGCAGGTCGAAAAGTCCGACCTCTGCATGGTGAATGGCTGAGGGGGCACCGCAAGCGTGATGACCACGCTGGTGCTCGGTTCGAGCGCCACCCTCTAGACCAGAGCCTCCACCGGGAGCAGATGCAGACCCATCGAACGACCGAAAACAGAGAGGAACGGACGATGGCCGACTACACGAAGCCGCTGCCCCGACCTGAAGACCCGGAGCTGACACAGCCCTTCTGGGATGCCGCCAAGCGCCACGAACTGGTGATCCCGCGCTGCCGGCGCTGCAACGCCTACTTCTGGTACCCGCGGCCCGCCTGCCCGACCTGCCTGCGCGAGGACTGGAAGTGGACGCCGGTGAGCGGGCGCGGCCGCCTGCACACCTTCACCGTCGTGCGCCAGCCCAGTAACCCGAACTTCGAGCCCGACGTGCCCTACGCCTACGCCATCGTGCAGCTCGAGGAGGGCGTGCGCATGGTCTCGAACATCGTCGACTGCGAGATCCCGGACGGCCTGGCCGTGGACATGCCTCTCAAAGCCTCGTACGACGACGTGGCGGACGAGTGGACGCTGGTGAAGTTCAAGCCCGCCTAGCTACGCCATAGCGGGCGGGCGGCAGGCGAGCCGCGCCGCACCCCTAGTCCCCGCGCAGCCCATCGAGCAGGCGCGCCTCGGCGTCCACGAGCGCGTCGAGGAATTCGAAGCCGGCCTGCTCCGCCATCGCGCGGTCCACCTCGGTGTCGCCGACATGGAGGTAGTGGTCGGCGGAGAAGGATTCGCGTACGTGGTCGAGGTGCTGCTTCAGCACGGTGAACATCATCGGCACGCCGTGCGTCTCCCACATCTCGCGCTGAATGCGCACCGGACGGTCGGAGCAGCTGCCGATCACGATGCCGAGCTCGTGCGCCTCCCACACCGTGGCGAGCGTGATGGCGCCGGGCGGGTCGCCGACTTCGAGCGTGCCGTCGATGTCGAAGCTGATCACACGCTGCATTGTCTACCTTTCGCATGGCCGCTCTTCGGGGCCGCTCTTGAGGTTCTCCAGACCGCCGGCTCGGTCCCCACGCCGCCGCCGATGGCCGGGATCAGAAAGATCTCCGCGTCCTCGTCGATGGGGACGACCATGCCACCCTCAACCACTGAGCCGTTGACGGCAACGGCGAGCTGAGGGCGGATGCGATCCTCCTCCACGATCTGCTCCTTGAGGCCGGGGTACTCGGCATCGAGCGCGTCGAACACCTGGCGCAGCGTTGCGCCCGACGCCTGCACGCGGTCGCGCCCGCCTGCCAGCGGACGCAGGTTCGCCGACAGGTACACGATTGCCACGGCTGCACCGATCGCGTCTGCTTCGCTCTGTCTGTCGTCCGAGGGCAGCTCGTCGATGTCGAAGGAATGGGCAGCCCAAGGCTGCCTACGGTACTACGGGACTGGCGACGCTCTGGTCAGAGGACATCGCCCTTGGACGCCGTGGGGCGGCGTGAAACGCTCGTGCCGCTAGCCCCCGCTAGGTGCAGATCCAGTTCGAATAGCTCCACCCGTTCTGGCTCTAACTTAGGAAGTGGTACAAAGACCGGGGGCAGGTCACCCACGTCGCTGACAGATGGATGGCAGACCATCTTGCTCGCCGGCTCGAAGTGCCCTGCGGTGGTCTATCGTCATCGTTGAGGTTCGCTCGGCCCGAGTGAGCCACTTGAGGAGGCCCCAGTGACTTCCGTAGGGCTCTGCGTCTACGGCCCGGGACCAGATTGTGGATGACCAGGAGGTTGTCGCACGACTCACATCGAAGAGGTTCCTGTCGGAGATCCATGCTGCGCTGTGGGAGGAGCCGTTCATGAATCGCGGGCTTCCCGACCCCGGGTGGAGCTGCAGGGACCACGCTCTGTTGACCGCTGGGATATTGGGCATCGAGGGCATACAGAGTCGATTCATTTACGGCAGGACGATGTTCCTTCGAGGGTTTCGAGGCATCGGGCAAGAGCTGACGGCGGAGAGCGACCATCGCTGGCTTGAGGCAGACTCTCTCGGGCTGGTGGACTTGAGCCCGCAGGTGCGCCGCCCTCGGGGCGGCTCCCCGGCGACGTGGCCGGGGGTGGACTTTGAAGCACTGATCGGTGAGTGGCTGCCTGTAGGCTCAGGCACGCATGAGGTCTGCTTCAGTGGAGAGGAGTACGCCCGCAAGGTCGCCGAGTGGAGCCACAGGCCCGACGAGTCAGTTGCCCTCTACTACCAAGAACGGGTGTCAGGACTCTCACCACAACACATCTCCTCCCCGAACGAGGTCATTGACTCACCACTGGGCGTCTGGCTGGAACGATTCAACGACCCCGA
Organism: Dehalococcoidia bacterium; assembly: GCA_030745285.1. Classification (GTDB taxonomy): domain Bacteria; phylum Chloroflexota; class Dehalococcoidia; order UBA2979; family UBA2979; genus SHYR01. The sequence continues at coordinate 4,748 of JASLOV010000298.1, forward strand.
ACTCTATGCGAAGGCGATCCTCCACTTCTCGGATCGCTTCAACGACAGAGGCGCCTCGGCGGGAATCGCCAACAAGGCCGTGTTGTGGAGGAATATCGCTTCGCGTTCGGCTGGGGCGGTCGATCAGGTGCTTGGTCTGCTGTTCCCGTGAGAGAACGTTTGGCCCATCCGGACGGTGGCGGCCCTGTCGTCCTCGTTCGGACCCGTAGAACGCGAAGTGGGGCGGAACTCATCACCGCCCACTCGCGAACGGCGTAGTGAGGCCGCTGCATGACGGGTGCGTTGGGGCGCGGGCGCGTACTATCTGCCCCGCCTGGCCGGGCTGGGACGAGCGCCCGAGTTTGCCTACACCGGCCACCTCGACGCCGAGCGGGCGTACGAGTGGGGCGTGCTCAACAAGCTCGTCCCCCACGAGCAGCTCGAGGCCGAGGTGCGGCGGCTCTGCGACGACATCATCAAGGCGCCGCCGCTCGTGCAGTGGAACAACAAGCGAGTGATCCGCGCGGCGATGGACAGCACGCTCGAGACGACGGCGGTGCTGACCTCGAACGCCTCCGGCATCCTCGCCTCCTCCGAGGACGCCACGGAGGCGCGGCAGGCGCTGGTGGAACGGCGCGACCCGGTGTTTAAGGGGCGGTAGTCTTCAGGGGGCGGTAGCGGCTCGAGGCTCCGCGGAGGGCGGTGGCCGCCCGGTGGCAGCCCGCGCCTGGTGGACGGCGGGCAACCGCTCGAACAGCCGCTGACCGTCGACGTACGTCTGCTGGACGGTGATCTCGCGGATGTCCTCGGCCGCGACGGCGCCGGGGTCGTGGCTGAGCACGACCATGTCGGCGCGCTTGCCTGCCTCGAGTGTGCCCACCTCGTGATCGCGTGACATCGCCCGCGCGCCGCCGAGCGAGTAGAGTCGCAGCCCCTCGGTCGCGCTGATCGCCTCCTCGGGCGCGACCTGCTCGACGCCGTCGCGCGTCCTGCGGCTGACGATCGAGAACAGCCCCTTGAGCGGTTCCAGCGGCGCGCAGGGAAAGTCCGAGCTCGCCGCGACGGCGACACCCTCATCCAGCAGCATGCGCATCGGCGCGGGCGGCGCGTCGATGCCCAGCTCCGCCAGCGTTACGGCGGCGCGGTCCCCGCCCTGGTAGAAGAACGGTGGCTGGTGGCAGACGATCACGCCGAGCGCGCTCGCGCGCGCGATCTGCTCGCGCGTCGGCTGAGAGAAGTGCTCGATGCGGTGCGTCACCGCCGCTGACGGGTACTCGCGGATCGCCCGCTCGAGCGCATCGAGCCCCTGCTCGATCGCCCACGTACCGAGGCAGTGAATGGCGACCTGGAGCCCGCGTGATGCCGCCGCCAGCGCCAGCCGGTCCGCCTCTTCCTGCGTGTAGTACGGCGCGCCGAGGTGCTCGCGGTGGCCGTCCGCGTGGACTTTCCAGCCGGCGCTGCGGGGGAAGACCGGGTCCATGAAGATCTTGACGGTGCCGCCGCGCAGGCGGTCGGAGACATCGTCCTCGGTGAACTCGCCGGCCGCGGCGCGCTCGGGCGGTGCGAAGAATTGATCGCCTGCGCGCATCTGGTGAATCGCGATCGGCAACTGGCCGCGCGAGTCCGCCATCCGGTACATCGCCGCGCCCTCGGGCATGACGTTGGCGTCGCCGACGCTCGTGATGCCGGCCGCGAGGTGGCGGAGCGCGTTCTGTTCAACGAGGTCCGCGACGGCCTGCTCGCCGTAGTACTCGATCAGCCCGGCCATCGAGCGCTGATGCACCGGGTTCATCGCCCGCTCCCAGAGCATGCCCGCGGGGGAACCGTCGGCCTCGCGCAGGATGCGGCCGCCATGGGGGTCAGGCGTGGCTGCGGCGATGCCGGCGATCGCGAGGGCGGCCGAGTTGGCATAGCAGGCGTGCACCGACGAATCGATCACGCAGACCGGGTTCTCCGGGGCGGCCGCGTCGAGTTCGCGCCGCATCAACTCGGCGGGCTCGCGTCCGCGGCGCGAGGAGTAGCCGATGCCCCAGATCCAGCGCCCGGCCTCGGCGCCCGCCGCCGCCGCGGCGATGGCATCGAGCGCGCCGCGCTTGCCGTCGAGCGGCGGCATGCTGCAATCGACCGCGACCGGCTCGAAGGCCGTCAGGCTGAAGTGGTTGTGCGGGTCGATGAAGCCGGGCACGACGGTCCTGCCCTCGAGCCGCACCGTCTTCGTGCCCTCGTTCGCCAGCGCGGCGACCTCGGCGCTCGTCCCGGTCGCGACGATCCTGCCGTCGTCGACGGCGATCGCCTCGGCGCGTGAATCGCGCGCGTCGAGCGTGAGCACGGTGCCGCCGAGCATGATCAGGTCCATGACTGCTTCCCCCGTGCCGGCGCGTTGCCGTCGTTCCTCGCCTCGGACGACCGCGCGCATTATACGGTGCGCCCGCGCGGCTTCGTGCCGCCCACGTTGACGGGCCGGTGTGCCGCGCATAGATTCGCGCCGCGATTGCCCTGTCCGAGGGCGATGCGATGCAGCACCGGCCGAGCGAAGGGAGCGGGGAGATGGCGTTCGAGAAGATCCTGTCTGAGACGACGCCCGAGGGCGTGCTCATCCTCACGATGAATGACCCGGAGACGCTGAACGCGCTCGGCGAACCGCTTATGCCGGAGCTGCTTTCCGAGGTCGAGCGATTCGCCGCCTGCTTTGACGGCGAGCGTCGGACGATCTGACGTGAACGTGCATCTGGTCGTGATCACCGGGTTTGCCGATGGCGCGAGGCAAGTCCAGAAGGAGATAGATGAAGCGGCACTGACTTGGCATCTGAATGTCTGCGATCCGCTTGATCAGTCGGATTGTGCGCTCAGCGATGAGTCGCGAATCTTTCAGAATCCGGAAGATTGCGAGCGTGCAAGGCGACTCGTTACGGAGTGTGGCCAAAGAGCTGTAGCCAAGAATCCGCTGGGCTTCGGGGACTGCGAGGCTGTCGTAGTCTTCGATGCGACCTGTCCAAACAATTCGTTGCCGATCCTGTGGGGTGGCGATCGCGAGAAGTGGACACCCCTCTTCCCACGGTCATAGGGGCCTACGCGCACGGAGTCGCGACGCTTCAGGCCCTCCTACGGAGCGCCGTCTGAGCACAATCCGTGCGCAATGTGGGGTCCCCCGGTTCGCACCCGTCCTGGCTCTAGCCTAGGAAGTGGTACAAAGACCGGGGGCAGGTCACTTGAGCCAGCCCGGCAGGAATCCGATTTCGATCTTGACTCTCTTCGGATCCCCGCTCCCGACACCCAGTGTGAAGTTCCGGAGCACCGTGGTAGTGCGACCGTCGGCCCGGGGGGCCTCGGCGTCGATCAACCAGCCCACCGGGTGCTCGACGGAGAACGGCTGACCGGGAGCTTCGAACCTCACCCGGGAATCACCGGCCACACGACCAGGCCCGGGCGTCGGAATCGGGGCCGGCGCGATGTACGGCTGCGGCGGCGGAACGATGAGCGGCGTCGGACCGTTCAGTCCAGACCCAGCAGTGGGCAACGCGTCGAGACCGGCCTGCTGCTGCGCCCTCTCGTCCGGTGATGGAGGCGGCGGGACGGGGGCGAAGCGATCCGGCCGCTTGTCCGGCCCAGCCCGCAGGGGGCTCACCGACGAGAGGGCCAGCGCGCCGACAATCGCCCCGACAATTCCTGCGCCAATTGCGATGCGTACCCAGCGCGGCGTCATGATTGTCTTCCTGGCCACACCCTCCGGCCGACCATAGAGTCAGTCTTTGGAACAGCGCTGTCAACAGATAATCGCATCAAGATTATCATTATCGCGGTATCAGTTATCCAATCATAATTAAGGCGATACCGGGCCATACGAGGAGTGAGATATCGATGCCTCGATCTCCACGTTCTGGCATGATCGGAATGTTGTCGGGTGCCTGACTGCACGGTGGCCCTGGACGCAGGCGGCCCGCATCCTACGACCCTCCAGACGGCCCCGCAGAAGCAAGCCAGATTGGAGCCTCTTCGGACGTCGCCCCGCGCGCCCGCCGCGCTGGCTAAGCCTGGCCGTCGTCCGGCAGCAGCTCCTCAAGGATCGCGGTGGGGGAGGCCGGGAGCTTGCTCATGCGCACGCCGATGGCGTCGTAGATGGCGTTCGAGATCGCGCCGAGCGGCGGCACGATCGGCACTTCGCCGACGCCTCGCACGCCGTAGGGATGGCCGGGGTTCGGCACCTCCACAAGGATGGTGTCGATCATCGGCACGTCCACGGTGGTCGGCATGCGGTAGTCGAGGAAACTGGCATTGCTCTGCCTGCCGTCGGGGTCGTAGAGGTACTCCTCGCTCAGCGCCATGCCGATGC
>JASLOV010000299.1 GCA_030745285.1 Dehalococcoidia bacterium
CGGCGTCCGTCCGTGGGCCGTCCACACAGCCCGGCTCGTACTCGATCTGGTACTAGCCAAGATCCGCCCAGCGCGACGCGAGCTTCGCCGCCACCCCGGGCATAGCCGGGGACTCCGCCTCGTCGAGCGGCAGCCGGTGCGGCTCGAACGGGCCGTGCTTGCGCAGGTAGTCCGCAACCTGGTTGGCCTCGGACCGCGCGTTGTCGAACGAGGAGTCATCGAACATGTCGCGCGGCCCGACGAGCTTGCCCTCGGCAAGCTGGAAGCCCAGCGCCACCACCCGCGGCGGGCCGCTGAAGCGGCTCGGCTGCGCCTGATCAAGGGCGACGGGCATCAGCGGGCCGTAGTGGGAGCCGCGCATCGCGCCCTCGACGGTCCACGCCGTCGCGAACGGCTCCAGCACCTCGCCCACCACGGGGAAGTCGCCCTGGCAGCGCACGATCGCCGCGGGGTCATCGTTACCGGCGTGACGCCCGGCGATCAGCGAGATCTTGTCCGTCGACGAGGCGGCCACGACCTCGCCGTTGCGGGTGACGACGCGCTTCACCGCGTAGCGCGACGGCGAGCCGATGAACGACAGCAGGTCGTAACTCTCCGCGGGCGTGGCCAGCATGATCTTCTTGCTCGCCCTGACGTCATGCACCTCGAACGAAAAGCCGTCGTGCATCGGCTCCGCGATCACGAGGCCGGCGGTGTTGAAGGGGTCGGCGAACATCTTATAGAGCGGCAGGTTGAAGACCCCGGCCGCAGTGCCACCGGCCATGAAGACGACCACCGGCTCCGATGGCCGCTCCTCCAGGCCCAGCTCAACCGAACCCGGCCCCGCGCCCTGGACGTTGCCGGGGAATGCGTCCACCAGCAGGTCCTGGCCCGCGCCGTACAGGTGCAGCCGCTTCGCGACGTCCGTGCCCACGACGAACGTCTCCCAGGCCAGCCGGTGTACCGCCTCGTCGTCCTCGCCGCGGTCGTGCGACATGATCAGGAAGAGGTCGTCCCCGCAGTGCGAGGCGTGCCCGTCGATCAGCAGCCCGGACTGCACCGCCCGCGCCAGCGCCTCGCGGCCGGCATCGAGCACGTCCGGATGCATGGCGGAATGGCCGACGAGACCGCCAACATCTGCTTTGATCACACTCAGTGTCTGGGCCGCTTCGGTCTGGGGCGTCTTGTGCCTCCGGCTCTCCGCAGCCGCTCGACGGCGTCGCAGTCGAGGGCGCCCGCTCGATGTCCGTACCGTCAGCTCAGCGGGCGGAGCAAATCGTAGCGACGGGCCGTGAGGGCGGTCAATCTCCAGCGCGAGGGAGAGTCAGCGCCGGGCAGAGAGGCCCGCCGCACCGTCGATGCGCGACCACTGCGGGCTACTTGAGCAGGCGCAGCGGCTCTTCCAGTTCCTCGACCGCCTGCTCCGCCAGCGCGCGTGTGCGCGCCTGCAGGTCCCAGTCGAGGTGCGCGGAATGGTCGAGGAAGGCGCGCATGGCCTCGAGCGTCTCCTCGTTACGCTGGCGCTGGTGATCCGGGTCCACGGCGCGGAACCCTTGCAGCTTACGCGGCCCCTCGCGGCCGCCCTCGGCGATGTACCAGTCGCGGAAGGCGACGCCGCAGCCGGCGGCGGCCAGCGTCGCCCCCACCGGCGTCGCACGCGGCGGCACGCCGGCGGCGAGGGCGCGCGCCGTCAGGCGACGGGCCTCGGAGTCGTACTCCACCATCAGGTGGCCGCCATCGGGCACGAGCTCCGCCAGCCGGGAGAAGACCAGCCGTTCGACGCCCTCGGGGATGGTCACGCCGCTTTCGCCGCCGAACGTCAGGTGGTCGCGGTACTCGATCACCTCGACCCAGTTGTGGCCGGGGTACGGGCCGGAGTTGACTAGGCCGAGGATCAGCGGCTCCCGGGGACGCCCCAGTTCGCTGCTCTCCAGGTACAGCCGGAAGTAGCGTGCGCCGACGGCGTTGGAGGGCCCGAGCCAGGCCTCGAGCGTGACGTCTTCGCCCACCGAGGTCCCGTCCCAGCGCGCGATCGGGTGCAGCGCGGGGTCATCGGCGCGCTGCCAGCGCGGGTCCGTGTCGCTGTCGGTCATGGCGAGAGACGCTATCAGGTCGCGCGCAGCGGCACACCCGCCCGGTACAGCAGCAGTTCGGGCGCCGACAACGCGGTCACCCTTCGACAGCTCAGGGGGAGCGGAGGGGAGCCGGGCCCGAGTCTTCCAGCCCGCTCATGCTGAGCCCGTCGAAGCACGACCACCTCCCACGGGCGGCAAGCCCGGGAAGCGTCTTGTGCGACTGCCGCTACACTCAGGCCGTGACCTCAGACGCCGACCTCCGGGCCTACGTCGACGCCGTCCGCCGCCTGCTCGACCACGGCGGGTACGAGCGCACGGGCAACGCCGCCGACGCGAAGAAGTGGGACATCGACCACATCGTCCGGTTCCTGGAGGCAGAGGGCCTCGAGGGGCGAGGGCGGCCCGACCGGCGGCACACCGTCCACGTCGCCGGATCGAAGGGCAAGGGCTCCACGGCCACCATGGTCGACGCCATCCTGCGGTCGGCGGGCGCGCACACGCTGCTGGAGACCTCGCCGGACCTGCACCAGGCGCGCGAGCGCATCGCCATCGACGGCGAGGCGCTCGACCACGCGCAATTCGCGGCGGTGGCCGGCCGCCTGCTGGGCGACGAGGCGAGTGCCGGCTGGTCGTACTTCGAGCTGCTGACGGTGATGGGCTGGCTCGCCGCCGCGGAGGCCGGCTGCGACTGGCAGGTGCTGGAGTGCGGCCTGGGGGGACGGCTCGACACCACCAACGCCGTCGCGGAGAAGGCCGTCGCGGTCGTCACCCCGATCGACCTGGAGCACACCGCCATCCTCGGCGAGACGGTGGCGGCGGTCGCCGCCGAGAAGGCCGCCATCATCACGGCCGGATGCCAGGCGGTCGTCTCGCCGATGCGGGCCTCAGCGCTCGACGTCATGCGTGCCCGCGCCGAGGAGGTGGGGGCGCCACTGCACGTGGTGGAGGAGCAGTGCGCGATGCGGGTCGCCGGGCAGAGTCTGGAGGGGCAGCGCCTCGACCTCAAGACGCCGCTGCGCGGGTATCGCGGCCTGCAGCTCCCGCTGGCCGGGCCTCACCAGGCGCAGAATGCCGCCACCGCCGTGCTGGCCGCGGAGCTGGCGTGGGCAAGCACGGGCGAGGAGCTGCCTGAGGCCGCCGTCAAACAGGGCCTGGCCGGCGTGCGCTGCCCCGGGCGCTTCGAAGTGCTGAAGCGTAGCTCGCTGGTGGTGATCGACGCGATGCACACACCGCTCAGCGCGAGGCGGTTCCGCCAGACCGTCGCGGCGCTGCCGCTGCCACCGCAGCGTGTCTACGTCGTCGGCCTGCTCGGTGGCAAGGAGACGCAGGGCATCGCCGATACGCTGGTGGAGCCGGGCGAGACCGTGGTCGTCGCCCCGCCGGCATCCCGGCGCGCGGCGGACCCGGCCGAGGTGGCCGCCGCCTTCACGGCCGCGGGGGCATCGGTGCAGACCGCGCCCGGCATTGCCGACGCGCTGGAAGTAGCATCCGCCATCGCGGGCGACCGTGGGGCCGTCTTCGCCGTCGGCGGGATCGTCACCGCCGCGGAGGCCCGCGAGGAGCTGCTGACGGTCACGGGGGACCGGGCGTTCGGGCTGCGCTAGTGCGATAAACTCGCCGGGCTGGCGGCTTCCGGGGCAGGCGCTGACAGAAGCGAAGACCCCGGACGGCCCGAGCGCAGGCGAGTGGAGCGACCATGAGCGACGGCACGGACGCAGCGGGGCGCCGGCGCGTCGTGATCACCGGCAGCGGCGTCGTCTCCCCGCTCGGCAACAGCCCTGAGACGATGTGGGAGGCGGCGATCGCCGCGCGTTCCGGCACCGGCCGGCTCTCGTTGATCGACGAAATCGACGGCGCGGAGGCCTACCCCTGCAAGGTCTCGGGCGAGGTGCGGGACTTCGACCCGACCAACTACCTGGACCGCAAGGACGCCCGGCGCATGGCGCGCTTCTCGCAGTTCGCGGTCGCCACCTCGAAGCAGGCGGTCGAGGCGGCGGGGCTGGACCTCGCGCAAGAGAACGTCGAACGCGTCGGCACCGTCTTCGGCAACGGCGGCGGCGGCCTGCCTAACACCGACCAGGCGATGCGCACGCTGCTGAAGCGTGGCGGCATGCGCGTGGACCCGCTCTACATCGCGAAGATGCTGCCGAACATGGGTGCCGGCAACATCACCATCCAGCTTGGCCTGCTGGGCTACACCAACACCGTCACCACGGCCTGCGCGGCCGGCACCCAGGCCGTCGGCGACGCCGCCGAGGTGATCCGCCGCGGAGCGGCCGACGTGATGCTGGCCGGCGGCTGCGAGGCCGGCATCAGCGAGCTCGGACTGGCCTCCTTCGCCTCGATGCGCGCCCTCGCCACCGCCCACAACGAGACCCCGGAGGTGTCGTCCCGCCCCTTCGACCGCGACCGCAGCGGCCTGGTCCCGGCGGAGGGCGGCGCGATGCTGGTGCTGGAAGGGCTCGACCACGCGCTCGCCCGCGGCGCCACGCCGCTGGCGGAGATCACCGGCTATGGCGTCAGCGCCGACGCTTCATTCCTGGTCGCTCCGCCGGAGGACGGCAACGGCGGCGCTCGCGCGATGAAGGCGGCGCTGGCCGACGCGGGCATCCCGCCGGAGGCGGTCGACTGCGTCTCCGCCCACGCCACCGCCACTCAGGCCGGCGACATTGCCGAGACACGCGCGCTGCGCACCGTCTTCGGGGAGCACGCCTACCGCATGCCGGTGACGGCAATGAAGTCCCAGACCGGTCACCTGCTCGGCGGCTCCGGCGGGCTCGAACTGGTGGCCGCGGTGCGTATGATCGGCAGCAGCACGGTGCCGCCGACCATCAACCTCGATCACCCGGACCCGGAGTGCGACCTCGACTACGTGCCGCACGAGGCGCGCGAGGTCGAGGTCAACCTGCTGATGAAGAACTCGTTCGGCTTTGGCGGCCAGAACGCAGTGCTGATTCTCAGCCGCTACGACGGCTGACGCGGCGACGCCGGGGTCAGGCACTACGCGGCCGAAGCCGTCGCGCCCCGAACGGGCGGGCGATGCCGGACTCCCGGGCCGCAGCCGCGACCGAGTGGCTGCGCCGCTAGGCGGCGTCGCTCTCGGAGATGCCGACACCGGCCGGCAACATACCAGCGAGCATCAGTTCGAGTGCCATCGTGTGCGCACAGGTGGCGTTATGGTCGAAGAAGTCGCACGAACAGCGCCACGCGGCGCCGTCCAGGGTCACGCGGTGCGAGTCGTTCTCACCGCTGACCGTGAGTGCCAGCGAATCGATATGGAAGCGGTCACGTTGCTCCGCATAGCGATGCGCCTTCTCGACTTTGCCAATCATCCCTGAGTGCATTCGACCTCCCGTGGCCTGCGGGGAGAGCAGGGCCGCCGGAGCGATTGGTCCGGGCACAAAGACGCCGCAGTCTACCGCGGCGTTTCAGTGCTGCTCCGGCGCGAAGTGTCCATGGGCGGACTCCTTCTGAGGGGAGCCTAGTGCGGCCGTACTCGCCCGTCAACGGCACGTTCGTAATGGTCAACCCGCAGACAGATCGGCCTTCGCTCAGCCGCCGGCACGGTCCCCGCCGCCGCCCCCACCGTGCCGCGAGAGCACCTCGTAACGCGGTCCCGTCGCCGCGAGATGCGAGCGCACGAGCGCGATCGAGCGGGCCCGAAACGCCTGCGCCACCGGACGCCTCCACACCGCAGGCGGGTCGAGCGCGCGGACTGCGGCAGCGATCGCGCGCCGCTCCTCCTTCGAGGCGCGTCGGTGCACCCGCGCCAGCGTGATGTGTGCCCGAAACGCCCGCCCGTCCGCCGCGATGCCTGTGGAGGCGACCGCCGCCTCGACATCCGCAGCCAGCCCGGCCAGCGGCGGCCCGCCCTCGACCTCCAGCCAGACGACCTGCGTCCGCGACGCCGGACCGAACGTCCCCGCCGCCCCGAGCGACAGCTCGACATCGACGTCGCCGCAGCGATCGAGCGCCGCTTGCAGAGGTCCGAGCAGCCCGTAGTCGACCTCGCCCGTGAAGCGCAGCGTGAGGTGCATCAGTGCCGGATCGACCCAGCGCAGCCGCTCAGTGACGGCAGGCGCCGCGGGGGCCGTGGAGGTCAGGTTGCGTTCGAGCGCCCCGCGCGCCGCCCGGGCGTCCTCTCGCCACAGCTCGGGCAGTTCGACCGCGACGAAGAGGCGCATGTCGGGCACCGGGCGCCTCAGCCAGCGTCGAGCGAGAGGAAGCGCGCGGCGTTCCCGCCCAGTACGGCCTCGCGCGCCGCCGAGCCGGCGCCGGCGGCGTGGAGGGCGGCTTCAACGGCGGCGCGGTCCGCAGACTGGTCGCGCAACGGGTAGTCGGAGCCCCAGAGCACGTGCTCAGCGCCCACCAGCTCGAACGCGCGCGCGAAGACGGCCGCGTCGTAGAGCAGCGAGGTCGCCGCCGTGTCGAATGCCAGCCGGCCGCTGCTTAGCAGCTCTCGCACCTCCGGCATCAGCGCGTAGAAGGGGAAGCCGCCGCCCCAGTGCGCCGCGATCACACGGGTCGATGGGGCAGCGCAGACCTCCATCAGCGCCCACAGTCCGCCCGGCGTGTAACCACCGTCCTTGCCCGGGTAGCGATGCCCCACCTCCTCCGAACCGTGCACGAGCGCCGCCAGGCCAGCCTCCCCGGCCACCGCCAGCACGGCATCGATGTCTTCACCGCTCCCCGGGGTGTTCCCCGGTCGCACCTCGCCCAGGCCGCGCGCCCCGCGCGCAGCCAGCTCGGTCAGCCGCCCCCCGAATGCCCCCGGCGAGCCCGTCGACGGCACGACCAGCGGGACGAACGGCACGATGCGGCCGTCCGAGGCAGCGGCTGCCTCGAGCAGGTAGCCGGCGTGCTCCTCGGCCAGCGCGGCGTCGCGCCACCAGAACCCGGCGGCAAGCGAGACGTCGACCCCGACCCCGTCCATCGACGCCAGCAGATCGTCCGCCGTCGCCATGCGAGCAGCCTCGTCGCCGTACATCTCTGCGAACGCGGCATCGGCCGCCGTCAGTTGGCGGCGTGCCGCCACCATCCGTGGCGGGAAGAGATGGGTATGGACATCGATGATCATCCGGGGCATCGTAACCAGAGGGCGCACGCGCGTCCGTACCCGTGGCGGGGCAGTGAGCGCAGCAAGCTGCGCGGGAACGCAATGCCCGGCCGGCCCGAACTCTCTTCACCCGATCACGCACGACCCGGCCTCTCGGCCGCGAGCGACGCCGCCACGCGCCGCCATCTGCGCACCGCCACGCTCGTCGCCCTGATGGCGGCGGCGGCCATCGCCCTGGTCTGGCTGCGCCCGCCTGCGGCGATCGAGGGCGCCGCCGATTCGCTCACCTGGTGGCGCACCGCGGGGGACGGCGGGCGAGCGGTGGTGACGACGGCGCTGGTCGCCATCGCTATGCTCGGCTATGTCGCGGTCTGGATGCTCGCAACCGCGCCGCGACGCCCGGTGCGGCTCCCCGACAATCGTGGCACCATCACTGTCGATGAACTCGCCCACCGCCTCCGCGCCTCGTTGCTCGAACATCCGCATGTGCAGGACGCCGGCGTGCGCGTCGACAACCGCCACCGCCGCGGCGTGGGCGTGAACGTCGTGCTGGAACTGACCGCGCACGCCCTGCTGGCCGAGGCATCCGAAGATGCGGCCGTGGCTGTGCGGCTGTTCGTCGAACAGGACGCCGGCCTCGGGTTGTCCGCGGCGCCGTCGATCACGCTCCAGTACGAGGAGCTGATCCTCGGAGCCCGCGCGGGGGACGGCCATCAGCGTCCAGCAAGCGGTAGGGCCAGCGATAAGGCCAGCGATGCCGCCTGAGAGTCCGCCGGAGAACCCCTCCGACGACACGTCGCCCCCGAACGCAATTCCCATCGACGGCGCACACGTCGATGAGCCGTTCGCAGACGAGCCCTCCGAGCACGTCGAACCTGCCGACGAGCCTCAGCCGGACGACTCACAGCCAGACGATCGCCCATCCGACGCGCCCGATGCACCTTCGGCCGAACAACTGCCCTCGGTGCTGGAAGCGCTACTCTTCGTCTCCGAAGATCCCGTCTCGCCGGGATCGTTGGCGCGGGCGCTCGGCGTCCGCCGTCGCCAGGTCGACCGGGCGCTCGACACGCTGTCGGCGGGGCTGGCGGAACGAGGCGTGCGACTCCAGATCGGGCCGGACGGCGCGCAGATCGTCACCTCGCCGGGGAGCTCGACGTGGGTCCAGTACTACCTCGGCATCGAATCGCAGCGCCGCCTCTCAAACGCCGCGTTGGAGACGCTCGCCATCGTTGCCTACCAGCAGCCGGTCACCCGCTCCACGATCGAGTCGATCCGCGGCGTGAACAGCGACGGCGCGGTCTCCACCCTTCGTGCCCGCGGCCTGCTTGACGAGGTCGGCCGCGCGCCGGGGCCGGGCCGCGCGATGTTGCTCGCCACCACCCAGCGCTTCCTCGAACACTTCGGCCTGGAACGGCCCCAGGACCTGCCGGCCCTGCCCGACCTGCCCGACCTCGCGCCACCGCCCCCGGACGCACCGCCGCCGCTCGAGGGCATCGACACCGGCGCCGCGGGTGACGACCATCAGCCCGGCGAACGAGACGAGACGACGGCCGGCGAGTAACGAGTCGCCCGCATCGAGGTGTCGCCGAACTGCATCGGGGGTGTGCCGATGG
>JASLOV010000300.1 GCA_030745285.1 Dehalococcoidia bacterium
GCGTCGCTCACCGGCTCTCGCATGTTGGCGATGCCGGTGAACGAGATCGCTGACCGCAGCAGCGAGGCGCTGACGAGTTGCCCCTCGCCGGTGCGCTCCCGGTGGACGAGCGCGGCGGAGATACCCATCGCCACGGCGATCGCCGTCGAAAGGTCGGCCACGGTGAGACCGCTGCGAATCGGCGCGCCGTCCTCGTCGACCTTGTCGCTGATCGCCATCGCGCCGCTGTACGCCTCGGCGATGATGTTGCCGCCGCCGCGGTCAGCGAGGGGGCCGTCGTGCCCGAAGGCCGTGATGTCGGCGTAGACCAGCTCGGGCCGAATCGATGAGAGCGTCTCGTAGTCGATGCCGAGCCGGGCCGCCACGCCGGGGCGGAAGTTCGTGATCACGACATCGACGCCGGGCAACATGCGATGAATCACCTCGCGGCCGGCGCTCGTCTGCAGGTCGACGACGATGCCGCGCTTGCCGCGGTTGAAGTACTGGAAGACCTTGCTGTTGCCGGGCAGGACGGCACCTGCCTGGCGAAACGGGTCGCCGGCCGGGGACTCCACTTTGATCACCTCGGCCCCGAGGTCGGCGAGGTGCAGGCCCGCGTACGGCCCGGCGAAGATGATGGTGAAGTCGAGCACCGTGATGCCCGCTAATGGCCCGGCCATGCTCCCGCCTCCGGCGCGGAGGCCACGTTAGCAGACGCGACCGGCGGCACCGCTCGACCACCCGGCTATTCGACGGCCAGCGGGCGGTAGCACTCGCCGAGAGGGGTGAACGCTGCCATTGTTGCTCCCCTCCCCGTCACGCCATGTGCTGCGCACGAGCCGCGCACCGTCTATGCGCGCGGGAGTGACGTCCGCGCAGCGGCCGCCGCGTTCACCCCGGGTTGAACGCACAGAAGAGCAGGCGCCGAGCCTGCTCTTCTGTGACTGTGGCTTGTTGCCGGGGCTAGCGCGTCAGCACGAGAACGTTCATGCCTCCGATGCCGGCGTTGTGGATGAGGCCGACCTTCGGGTCGTTTCCGACCTGCCGCGCGCCGCCGTCGCCGGTCAGCTGGCGGTAGATCTCGGTCACCATCGCGCCGCCGGTCGCCCCGATCGGGTGGCCGCGCGAGAGCAGGCCGCCGTCGGTGTTGACCGGGATGTCGCCGTTCACCTCGGTGCGGCCTTCCCAGACCGCTGCCGCGCCTTCGCCGGGCCTGGCGATGCCGAGCGACTCGATCGAGAAGATCTCCCCCGGGCTGAAGGCGTCGTGCACCTGGGTGACGTCGACGTCCTCCGGCCCCACGCCGGCACGTTCGTACGCCGTGTCAGCGAGCTGTTCGAGGGCGCCGCGGTTCAGCTCATCGCCACCCTCTTCGCCGCCGTCACCGGCATCAGAGCCGGTCGGGGTGTAGGCGCCGCTGCCGGCGGCCCACCCGGCGATATTCACCTGGCGTGAGGCCGGCTGGTAACGGTCGGCGACTTCCTTCGCGACGATCACGACCGCCGAGGCGCCGTCCGTCGTCGGGCTGCACTCCAGCAGCTTCACCGGCTCCGCGATGTAACGGCTGGCCATCACCTCTTCGAGCGTGACCTCCTGCTGGTACTGGGCGTAGGGGTTGAGCGCGCCGTTGCGGTGAGCCTTCACCGACACCTGCGCGAACATCTCCTCGGTCGCGCCGTAGTCCTCGATGTAGCGGCGCTCGTTGAGCGCGTACGACGCGGGCATCACGGAGAAGCCCATCTGCGTGCCGTACGAGGTGGTCTCCGAGATCTGGAGCAGCCCGCGCTGCATCTTCTCGAAACCGACCACCAGCGCAACGTCGTAGACGCCGGCGCCGACGGCGATCCTCGCCTCTCGCAGCGCGGTGCTGGAGCTGGCGCAGGCCTGCTCGATGTTGACCACCGGGATGCCGGTCTGGCCCAGCTCGTTGACGACATTCAGGCCGGCGCCCATGCCGGAGAGCACGCGCCCGGTGTAGGCGACCTGGATGTCCTGGAAGGGCACGCCGGAATCATTGAGGGCGCCGGCGATGGCCTCTCGGCCCATGTCCTGGACGCTCTTGTCCGGCCATCGGCCGAAGCGGTGCAATCCACAACCCAGAATTACTACGTCTCGCATCGTTCGATCTCCCATCGAGCCGTTCAGGCTCTGGCGCGCCGCCGTTTATTGGCGGGCTTGAAAAACGAGTTGACGACGGCGTTGCCGCTGTCGTCTTCCGTCACCTGCTTGAGGCAGCTCACGACCTTCATCCCGATCTCCACGTCATCGGGTTCGATCTCACTCAGGATCGTTTGCACGGAGACGCCCTCGTCCAGGCGCACCCGTGCGATCACGTAGGGGGCCTCGATCAGTGCGCCCGGCAACTGCTGCCGGACCGTGGTGTAGGTCGTGATTTCGCCCGTCGTCCCGAACATGACGTTCTCGAGCGTCGGCTGGCAGCAGTTCGCGCAGAACTCACGCTGGTTCGAGAACTGCTCACCGCACGAGGTGCAGCGCTGTCCGAGCAGCCTCGGCTTGCCATTCATGGAGCGAGGCATCTTGAACATGCCCTCTCGCAGCGGCACGAGCCGGAGCGCGGACGTTGCGCCTTTCGACCTCGCAGCCGGCGTCCTGGTCGCGGTCATCACAACACCCTCTCTCCGCCCGATCGCATCAGCGCAGGATCGGCGGGTTCATCGCCACTCCGTTGTGAATCATAAAGCTGCGGACGCCGTTGGCGGCATCGCGGCTCTGTTCGGTGTCCTCGAATTCCTGGATCAAGTCCATCCACTTGCGGCGGGCACGGGTTCGCAGCATGAGGTCGCCGCTCTCCTTCGATCGGAGGACGGAGTCGATGATCTCGTCCGGCGTGACCTCGTTGACCGCCACGAAGCGAGCCAGCGCCTCGAAGGCCGCAGGCTCCGGCTCGCCGCCGCGCCAGAAGCGAGCGAAGCTCTGACGCCATTGCTGGACCGTGCGGAAGTCCTCGAGGGCTGCGGCGTCGGCCGATGGTGATGCCGTCATGCTGTCTCCTCCACGGGCTCGCCGCCGGGCAGGCGGAAGCCGCGGCTGAGCGCCCGCACCTCGTCGCTCCGCCATGGGATCGGCGACGGTTCCTGGATCAACCCCTGCTCCTTCATCGACTCCGTCACCGCGGGGTCGCGGGGGTAGGGCTTGTCGACATGCCCGAGGAAGAATGTCTTGTCCCAGTCTGCTCGCGGTCGCTGACCGCCAGCCTGGGGCGACTCTGCCGAGTATCCGACGAGCATCGCCTGCACCGGCTCCCATGTGTCCGGCACGCCGAAGACCTCGGCGGCTCCAGCCTCGTTGAATGGCGCGAGGCATGCGCCGAGCCCCTCTTCGACGGCGCAGAGCAGGCCCTGCGTCATCGCCACCGCCGCATCGGCGTTGCCGCCGCGCTGCGGGCCGGCGCTCAGCCCTGGCATCAGCACCTCCGGCAGCACCACCTCCTGGACGTACTTGTGGCTCCAGCCGTGGGGCGGTCCCAGCGCGCCGATGTCCTGCAGCGTGCCCGACGCCACGGAGGGGTAGGCGCTGGATTCGATGGCGACGCGGCGAGCGTCCATGTCGTGGTACCAGAGGATGTAGACCGGGGCGAGGTCGAACTCGACCGACGCGAACGGGGTCTTCAGCGAGTCGATCTCATCCTGCGTGAGGCGGTCGCGGTAGGCCACGATCGCCTTCGCCCACGGCACGTTGACGGCTCGCGAGGCCAGCCGCGCGCCCTCCAGGATGGTCTGAATCTTCTCGCGCTCGACGGCTCGCCCCTGCTGGAAGTAGCGAATGGAGCGGCGTGAGCCGATGACGTTGAGGAATTCCATGGCAGTCCCCCCTTACTCCGGCAACCCGAACATGCGGGCCAGGCGGCGCAACTCGTCGCGCCGCCACGGCACCGGCGCCGGCCGCTGGAACATGCCGTCCTCGGTCAGCCGCTTGACGACGTCGGGGTCGCTCTCGAAGGGCGCGCCGTAGCGTCCGTCGTGGAAGTCCTGCTCCAGCGGCTCGCGCGGGCGCTGGCCACCGGCTTCGACGCCTTCGGCTGCGTAGCCGATCAGCATCGGGCTGGAGGTGATCCAGCTATCCGGGATGCCCATGATGCGCTTCGGGACGTCCGCGCCCACCCCGGAGAGCTGGACGCCCAGTCCCTGGTCGACACCGGCCAGCAGGCCGACGCCCTGGGCGATGCCGATCTGGGTGCGGCCGAGCGCCAGCAGCTGGCGTGAGTAGGCCGGGCCCTCGCGCATACCGTCCGGCGTGCGGAAGCGCATGGCCACGGTGTCGGTGTCGTCCAGCACCTCCTGGTAGAACTGCGGCACGATGGTGTCGCGGATGAACTCGCTGCTCCAGCCGTGCGAGCGGTTGAGCGCGCCCGCCTCCAGCATTTCATCGAGGTTCTTGCCGTCTGTCGCCTCGCTCAACGCGTCGAGGTCGGCGTAGATGAAGATGTACGTCGGGCAGAGTTCGATCTGCGTCGTCGTGGTGGGCGTCTTCATCGCCTGCAGGTCTTCTTCGCTCATCTGGTCGCGGTGCAGCACGGCGACGCGGAGGAAGTCGACCTCCAGCACGCGCGGCGACTGGTGGATCGCTTCCAGCACGGCCTGGAGCTTCTCCGGCTCGATCGGCTGCCAGGGGCTCCAGAATCGGATCGACCGCCTGAGGCCGACGACTTGCTTGAATTCCACGCCTTACACCTGTCTCTCGTGCGCCGCGGTGGGCGCGATCAGTTGCTCATCCCTGAAGAACCTGGCGATCGTCGCCGCGACCTCCTGCGAAGTGCCGGTGACGGTCTGGCCCGTTCCCGCGGAGCGGTGCGCGCCGCCCTGCACGAGGAAGCGTAGCCGGTCTCGCGCGTCCATGCCCTGCTCCGGCCACGGAATGCCGGAGCGGCGTGGTGGCGGGTGACGGTAACCCGGGGCCCGGGGCGGGGCATCCGGCGCGCTGGCCGGCGCGCTGGCGACGATCTCCGCGCGTTCCGCCTGCAGTCGCGCTCGCGTCGTGGGAAAGCGGGGCTGGGCGACGTTTGCGTCCACGGCCAGCACGGCGGGCAGTTCAACGCGGACGACCTCGCGGAAGCCGCCGTCGCGGCGGCGGCGCACGACAGCGGAGCCGTCCTCGACGCGCTCGATGGCGACGACGTTCTGCACGACCGGGAGCTCGAGCCGGGCCGCCAGCGAGGCTGCGGTGCCGCCGCCGCCGTGGTCCGAGGAGCGCGCGCCACAGAGCACGAGGTCGAAGCTGTCGGAGCCCTGGATCGCCGCCGCCAGCCACGCCCCCGCCTGGGCGCTGTCGGCGGGCGGGTCGGCGTCGAGGCGAACGGCGACCGAGGCGCCCTGGGCGAGCGCGGTGCGCATTGCCTCGTCCGCGTCCGTTGTTCCGATCGTGATCGCGACGACCTCACCGTCGCCGCCTTCGACGAGGCTGACGGCGGCTTCGAGCGCGGCGGCGTCGACCGGGTCGAGCACCTCGGGGGCTTCGCCGCCATCGACGCCGTGGCCGTCACCGAGCCGCACCGTCGCTTCCGGGTCGAGCACACGGTGGATGCAGACTGCGACCCTCATGATGTGCCCCCGTTGTCCAGCTCGTTGAGCAGCAGCGGCAGCACCTCCGCGGCGTCGCCGACGGCGGCGAGGTCGGCCTCCTGCATAATCGGCGCGGCCTGGTCGGTGTTGAGCGCCACGACTTTGCCTGCGCCACGGATGCCCACCATGTGCTGGAGCGCGCCGGAGATGCCGCAGGCGAAGTAGACGCGAGGCGTGACGCTGACGCCCGTCTGTCCCACCTGCTTGCTGCGCGGCACCCAGCCCTGGTCCACCGCCGCCCGTGACGCCGATGTCGTGCCGCCCACGAGCCGGGCGAGGCGCTCGAGCAGCTCGAAGCCGGCCGGACCGCCGACCCCCAGTCCGCCGCTGGCGAGCACGTCAGCCTCCTGCAGGCCGAGCGCCTCCGGGTCGGGCGCAACGGTGTCGGTCACGACCACGCGCCCATCGGATTGCGGCTCCACCGAGCGCCTCTCGGCGTGCCCCGCCTCGCGCGTCTCTCGCGCCTGGAAAGTGTGCTCGCAGACGGTCGCGATCGCCGCACCGGCGGGGAGGTCGAGGGTGGCGGAGAGCTGCCCCCGGAAGCACGAACGGATCGCGCTGTTCTCGCTCAGCGTGATGCGTTCGCAGGCGGAGACGAAGGACAGTTCCAGGGCGGCGGCCACCTGGGAGGCGGCGTCGCGCCCGCAGAGGCTGTCCGGGAACAGCGTGAGTCGCGGCCGCTCGGTCGCGAGCAGTTCGCGGGCGGCGGCGACGGTCACTTCGACGGGCGGCTGCTCGGCTGCGCCGGCGATACTGACGACGGTCTCAGCGCCATGCCGTTCGAGTGCGCCGGCGTCGCTTCCCTCGGGGATCAGTACCGTTACGTGTCCGCCGTTCTCGGCGGCCAGCGCGCTGGCGCCCGAGACCAGTTCCAGTGTCCACGGCGACGGCTCGCTGCCGCGAAGCTCGCCCACCACCCAGATGTCATTACTCATCCGCCGGTCCCTTCACACGCAGTGCAGCCAGCTCAAAGCGTCGAGGCGAGCAGGTTGGCGTCGCGCACCGCCCCCTGCAGGTCCCGTGGCGCGACGACGTCGCCGATGCTGTAGACCGCGAGCTCGCCGGCCTCAAGTTCGGCGAGCAGGTTGCTATCGGCATCGTCGCCGTAGGCGAGCACCACGGTGTCCGCCTCGAGCGTCGTGGGTTCGAGCGAGTAGCGGTTGCGAATCTCGATGTCGTGCTCGCTGATCTGGACCAGTTCGGACATCGTAGAGAACTCCGCGCCAAACTCGTTGAGGCGCCGCATCGTGTCCAGCCGGGTCGGCTCGTCCCAGAGGTCGCCGGCGAAGAACGCGTCCGTGACGATATGCACCGACTTGCCCCTGGCAGCGATGAACTCCGCCACGGTCAGCCCCTGGAAGCGGTGCTCCGCGCGGCCGAGCACGACCACGGTGTGCTCGCCGGGCTCGACGAAGCCGCGCAGGATCGAGCGCACGTCCGTGACGTGCGGCTGGTCGACGCCCAGGGTATCCGGAATGTGGCCGAAGGCGCCGGTCGCCACCACCACGGCGTCGGGCCCGAAGGCCCGGACATCGTCCACCGTGGCCGACCGCTCCAGCTCCACCGTCACGCCGCAGCGGTCCAGTTCGCGCTCGTAGTAGTCGGCGAGGTTGGCGATGCGTTCGCGATGCGGGGCGCGCGCCGCCACGCGTAGCTGGCCGCCCAGTTCATCGTCACGCTCCCACAGCGTGACGCCGTGCCCGCGCGAGGCGAGCAGGCAGGCCGCCTCGATGCCGGCCGGACCGCCACCGACGATCAGTACCTTGCGGGCTTCGGCGGTCCCCGCGCCGTTCATGCCCGGCTCCATGCCCGAGAGCCGGGGGTTGAGCAGGCAGAGCGAGCCGAGTGTGAGGCACGTCTGGTTGCAGGCGATGCACGGCCGGATCGTCTCGGTCTCGCCGGCGCGTGCCTTCTTCGGCAGGTCGAGGTCGGCGAGCGTCGCGCGCGACATGCCCACCAGGTCGCAGATGCCGGTCTCCAGCAGCGACTCCGCCGTCTCCGGTCCGTCGACCCAGCCGAAGTAGATCACCGGCAGCCCGGCCCCGCGCGCGGCGTTGGCGAGCTCCGAGAAGGCGCCGGGCTGCTGGCCCATGTGCGGCAGGTGCAACGGGGTGGTGCTGAGGTAGTCGACCGCACCCGTCGCGCCGATCGCGGTGGCCAGTGGTCCGATGTCGTCGGCGGTCAGCCCGTCCTCGAGGTAGCTGTCGGTGCCGATGCGGACGCCCAGCAGCGGCTCCGCTCCGATGCGTTCCCGTACGGCGGAGATGAGCTGGGTCAGGAAGAGGCGGCGCGCCTCGACGCTGCCCCCGTAGGCGTCGTCGCGATGGTTGGTTAGCGGCGAGAGGAACTCGGCGATCAGGAAGCCCTCGGCGGCGTTCAGTTCGACGCCGT
>JASLOV010000301.1 GCA_030745285.1 Dehalococcoidia bacterium
GCCCGTCTCGATGACGACGTCGATGGCGTTGGCCGTGATGCCACGGACCCCGTCCTTGCGATACTGCGGATCCCACGGCATCCGGTCCTCGAACCACTGGGCATTCTCGGCCAGGGTCCGGATGGCTTCGGTCTTCTCCCGATTGACGTAGTAGACGAGCGCCTCCCACGCGCCCTTCGCGCCGCGCGCGTCCATGTAGACCTCGATGAAGCCGTTGATGGTGTCGACCGGCGACGCATCGTCCCGGACCCAGGCGATGTCGTAGGCCTCGCGGTCGGCAACCTCGCCGGTCTGGTAGAAGCGGATCAGCGCGCGGAGCGCGTCGGCCATCGGTGCCGTCGCATACGGCACGGCGGCCTCCAGATGACCGACGATCTCGGCGATGGGCTGGCCGTACTTGCCGTCGATCTTGTAGACCTCCTCGACGAGCCGACCGTCGCGCTTGACGAGCCGTGAATTCAGCGCGTACTGCTCGGTGAACCCGTCGAGATCGTCCATCGTGACGTCGACATAGAGGTTGTTCGCGCTCGCCGCCAGAATGTCCTCGCCCGCAGCCGGGGTCTTGGTCGTCACGCTCGGGTCGACCGAGGGGTCGAAGAACAGCGGCGCCATTCGCGCCAGCAGCGCGTCGAGCGTCTCGCCGTCGCGGGTCGGAAACGCGGCGCCGGCGGCAGCCGCCGCATGCGCGGCCGCGGCGAAGGCCTCGGGACTGCTCGTCAGAACGAACTTGCGCGCGGTCAGGTTGTTGTAGGGACCGGTATTGATCCAGAAGAGCTTCGTATAGTGCTCGATCTCGGCCCGCGTCTCCGGATCCACGCCGTCGGCATGGGTCAGGATCTGCTCGAGCACCTCACGCATGGCGAGGTTGTGCACGTAGCGCTGGTCGTAGAAGATGTCGCGGCCAGCGAGCGCCGCCCGGTAGAGGTGATAGACGAGAATCTTCTGATCGAGCGGCAGGGCCTCGAACCCGTCGGCGTACAGCTGGACCACCGCGGCTTCGCCGACACGCTCCAACAGGTACGGCCGGTCCACCGTCGGATCCGCCGCGGGCGCTTCGTCCGGCGAGCCCGTCGACCCACCGCCACACCCGGCCACGCCTCCCACACTCAACCCGAGCACCACCATCACCACTCCTCGCCGCAGCGCGCCGTCCGCCTGGCCGCCCGCATACCGCACAACGCTCATCGAGGCACCCTCACCACTTCCTCGGTCTGCACACCGAACTGCCTGAAGTTGGAATAGGTTGCCGTCGCCTCGATGCGGTCGGCGCGCGACCGACGCGGCCGCTCGTACACCTCGCGCATCGATTCGGGCACCCACAGCGCGAGTGCGCCGTCTTCGCGGTAGTCGACCGTAATCGTGGTCAAGATGTCGCTGCGCGAGGTGCCGAGAATCAACTCGCTGCGCAAGGTCTGCCCGGTGTGCGCGTCGAGCCAGAATCGTCCCCGCGCGAACGTATCGCCGCCCCGGCTCTGCACGAACGTCGGCCGCGCCTGCTCGCTGTAGCCGACGATCCAGGCCGCCCGCCCGCCGACCGTCTCGTCGCCGAGGTGCTCGAAATCGAAGCGATGTTGATTGAGCGGGTGCAGAAACGCCAGGGCGATCGTCGGCAGATTGACGGTCCGCACGAGGTCCCCGATGTTGTAGCGCGCACTCTCCAGCGCGATGGTCGTCGCCTGTTCTACTGCCGGACGCGCGTCTCCGAGAAACAGTTCCTGCAGTCGCGCGTCGCGGTCGCGCACCGGCTCGCCGTCGACCTCGAAGACGTCGCGAAACCCGAGCCAGGACACGGCGCCCGGCAACTGGACGAACAGCATGTCGGACCGCAACTGACGCTCGCCTCTGGAGCTCCCGTCGAATCGGACGATCCGCTGCTCGTAGCTCTCCTCGGTCACGGCGTTCGAGAAGACCTGCTCGTAGGCGATGACGGACTGGTTCGCGCGGAACAACAACTCGTCGAGGGTCAACGGCTGAGCCGATGCGGCCGCCGTGGCCGAAACGATCGCGATGCCAGCCAGGAAGGTCCTCATCCGTCCGCAACCTGTTCTGTAGCCGCCCGAAGCCGACGTGCCACCGGGCTGGAAGACTCAAACTCGAATGTATCAGAGATCCCCGGCGATCTTGAGCCTTCAAGCGAACAGGTTCACTTGGCCGCCCGTGTGCCAGAACAGCACCGTCTGGTCGTCTCGAAACCGCCCCGCTCTGACGTAGGCGACCAGCGCCGCCATCGCCTTGGCGGTGTAGGTAGGGTCCAGCAGAAGGGCGTCGCGACGCGCCAGCAGGTCGATCGCCTCGCGGGAGGCGTCGGTGGGAATCCCGTAGCCGCCCCCGACGAACGCATCGTCGACCTCGGTCGCGGGCCCGGCCGACAACGACCCTGGCGCCAGCCGGAGGGTCAACTCGATCCCGGTGATCAACGCTGCGACCGTTCGGTGCAGCGCCTCGGCCGAATCGTCCGGACTCACCCCGATGACGCGAGTGCGCAGTGCGTACAGCCGGCACCCGGCCACGAGGCCCGCCTGGGTACCGCCCGACGAGCTGGCATGGATGATGACGTCAGGCGCCGGCATCTGATCCACCAGTTCCGCCACCGCGCGGACGTAGCCGAGCGCGCCAAGCGGGGTGGAGGCGCCGACGGGGATCACGTGCGGCCGTCGACCCGTCGCCGCCAGCCGGACTGCAGCCGCGGCCATGGCGGTCGACCGATCGTCGCGCGACGCCACATACTGCACCTCGGCGCCGAACAGCCGGTCGAGCAGCGCGTTCGCCGATGGCGTGTCCGGGGGCGCGCCGTTCGCGACGATCAGGCAGTCCAGACCGTGGCGCGCGGCCACGGCCGCCGTGACGCGGGCATGGTTCGACTGAACGCCGCCGGCCGTGATGAGCGTGTCCGCGCTCTCGCTGAGGGCGCGGGCGCCCACCAACTCCAGCTTGCGAACCTTGTTGCCTCCGAAGCCGAATGCGATCGCATCGTCGCGCTTCACGAAGAGCCTCGGGCCGCCACCCAAGGCCGCGCGCAGGCCGCACAACTCCTCGACCGGGGTCGGATAGTGCCCGAGCGGAAGCGCCGGCACGGCTGCCAGAGCGGGAATCGGGTCGTTGGCCATCGAATCAGCGTCGGGCCAGCGGCCGCCTCCGCGCGCCAACCAAGGCACGCCGACTCCATCGCCGGCACAGCAACTCGAGAATCTCGTGGTCCGTCTTCGCGAGCTTCACACCCGCGCCGTCATCCATCATCGTCCTTCCTTCCTTCGGCCGGGAACGTCATTGCCAGACGCGGCGCAGTATGCCACGCTGCAGCATGGGCCGTGACCTCGACGCCATCCCTCTTTCCGGCATCATGCGCATCCGCGACATGATGTTCGGGCTCGAAAACCCGTATCGCCTCGATCAGGGTGACGTCGGCTTCGACGCACCCGACGCCGTGAAGGCGGCGATGAGCCGAGCCATCGCGGAGAACAAGACCCACTACGTCCAGACGCTCGGCGTTCCAAGACTTCGCGAGTTGATCTTCGAGAAACTCCGCGGTCGGAACGAGATTCCGATCGACACGGCCGAGAACGTCATGGTGACCAACGGCGGCATTCACGCCCTCTACGCCATCTTCCATGGCCTGCTCGACCCGGGCGATGAAGTGCTGTGCACCGATCCGATGTGGCCCACCACCCGCGGCACGATCCAGTCCGCCCGCGGCGTATCCGTCGACTGTCCGCTCTACGAGGCGCGTCGATGGCGACCGGACCTTGACGAACTGGAGTCGAAAGTCACGGCGAAGACCCGCGCGATCCTGCTGAATTCGCCCCAGAACCCGACCGGCGGGGTCCTCACGCGAGCCGACCTGGAACGGATCGCGGCGATCGCGACCGAACGCGACCTGTGGGTGATCTCCGACGAAGCCTACGAGGACGTCCTCTACGACGGCGAACGCCACGTGAGCATCGCGTCATTGCCGGGCATGTACGACCGGACGATTCCAGTCTATACGTTCAGCAAGTCCTACGCGATGACCGGACTACGCCTCGGCTATCTCGCCGTCAAGGATCCTGCCGTTCACGAGCGCATCAAGAAGGTCCTCTATTACACCTGCAGCAACATCGGAACGGTTGTGCAGTGGGGCGGCGTCGGGGGACTAGAGAACGGCCGCGAGCAGGTCGAGGCGTTCCGAGTCGAGTTGCAGGCGCGGCGCGACCTGTTCTACGCAGGCATCGCCGAACTCGGATCGGGCGTCCTGAGCGGTAAGCCGCCGAAGGGTGCGTTCTACGCGTTCCTCCGCATCGATCCCGACTGGCGTCCGCCCGACGCGACGGCCGCGCCCGAGTCGCTCTCCTGGGCGCTCGTCGAGTACCTGATCAAGGAGGGCCGGATCGGGTGCGTGCCGGGCGCCGATTTCGGCGCTCACGGTGAGGGGTACATCCGGCTGTGCTTCGCCAAGGAGCGCCAGGAACTGACTGGTGCACTGGCGTCGCTGAAGACGCTGCTGGCCGTCAGCGCGTGAGGCTACCTCAGCGCAAGTGACGGCCGCCGTCGACGCGGATCGTCTCGCCCGTCATGAAATCACTCTCGACGAGTGCGCGCACGGCCTTCACGATCTCCTCGTCACCGCCCCAGCGGCCGAGCGGCGTCGCCTGGACCACGGCGTCCGCTGACGCGTCGTCGAGGTCCGCCGGCGTGCGAATCGGTCCCGGCGCGATCGCGTTGACCAGGATGCCGTCGGGAGCCAGTTCCAGCGCGAGCACCTCGGCTAGCGCGCCCGCGCCGGCCTTCGCCACGTAGTACGGCAAGTAGCCCGTATAGGTCGGCCGGCCGCCTCGAGCGGTCCAGTCCGAGAAGACGACGATCCGCCCGCCGCCCTGCGCGCGCATCTCGGGCACGGCCGCGCGCGCGCACAGAAAGGCCCCGCGCAGATCGACCGCCATCGCGCGATCCCAGTCGTCGACGGTGAGTTCGTCGAACGGCGTCTTCGCATACACCGACGCCATGTGGACGAGGATGTCGAGCCGCCCGAGCGCAGCTGCCGCGTCGCGGACGAGCTGGTCGCACGCCGACGGGTCGCCCAGGTCGGCAGGCGCGATGAACGCCTGCCGTCCGCGCGCCCGAACCGCCTCGGCGGCCCGCTCGGCTTCGTCGCGGGAGCGGTTGAACGACAACGCAACGTCGGCCCCGCCCTCCGCGAGGGCGTCGGCGACGGCGGCGCCGATCCGTTTACCGCCCGTGACCAGGGCGGCCCGACCCATCAGCTGCATCTTGGAAAACCGACGATTGACTGGCGCGCAGCTCGCGATCTGACGACTACACCTTGCTGCTTCGACGTAGGCGCGCCCGACCCTCGGCAGCCGACTCGGCCGCGTGAGTCCGGTAAGCATCGACCGACAGCGCGCCCGGGCCGGCCAGCATCAGGCAGCACAGCGCCCCGAACAGGACGAGCGCGTACTCGAAGCCGTGCTCGACGCCAGGCTCGAGTGAGAGGTTGAGAAAGAACCCATTCGGCCAGTGCACCTTCCAGATCGCCACACCCATGTCGATCGCCAGCGGCAACGCCATGAGTCGGGTGAAGATGCCTACGAACACAGCGGCCCCGCCGAGCAACTCGACGACACCGACGGCAAGCACCAGCAGCAGCGCGGGCTGCAACCCGGCCGCTTCGAACAGGGTAGCCATGCGCGCGGGGCTGGCACCCCAGATGGGCAGCAGCTTCGGCAGCCCGTGCGCGACGAAGACCGCTCCGACCGTCAGTCGCAGCACCATCACGCCCCACGCCTGAATCACGCGTGCTCCCCCTCCGACCGGGTCATCCGTGTCCCGAGCGACGTCCGGCCAAGACGATCAAGGCCCGTCGGTCGTGCCAATTGTGCCATCGATTACGCTATACTCCGCGGAGATTTTCTCGCCTGTTCGAGCGGTCACGCTCGAACGCGCCGTGACCCGGACATAGCGGAGGCACCTCATCTACATGGGCGACCGACAGCCGATCCTTCCTGGCCGCGGCACGAGCGACTACGCGCGCTACCTCAGAACTGACGAACTGCTCGCGTTGCAGAAGTCGCCGTCGGAAATGACGTCGCGCGACGAACTGCTGTTCCAGACGGTGCACCAATCCGCCGAACTCTGGATGAAGCTCGCCTGCTTCGAGCTGGAGGAGGCGACTGGCCTGGTAACACGCCAGGATCTCCCGCCGGCCCTCCGGCTGATTCGCCGCGCGATTACCTGCGTCCTCTACATCACCG
This sequence comes from Dehalococcoidia bacterium, assembly GCA_030745285.1. Taxonomy (GTDB): domain Bacteria; phylum Chloroflexota; class Dehalococcoidia; order UBA2979; family UBA2979; genus SHYR01. The sequence continues at coordinate 6,225 of JASLOV010000301.1, forward strand.
ATCAGCTGCACATTCTCGAGCAGATGTCTCCGTGGGAGTATCACGACGTCCGCAAGTCGCTCGGCCACGGCAGCGGATTCGACTCACCTGGGTTCAATCAGATCGGGGAGAGCACACCGCATCTCGCTGTCGCCTTTCAGCGTGTGCTGGAGGCGCGTGACCTCGACCTGGCCACGCTCTACCGGCGCGGCCGAGAATTCGAAGATCTGTATCAACTGGCCGAACTGCTCGTGGAGTGGGACGAGCGGATCATTCTCTTCCGCAGCCATCACCTGAAGGTGATCGAGCGGATCATCGGCGGCCACGTCATCGGCACGCAGGGCACACCGGTCGAGGTCCTGGCCGAACGCGTCGACCATCGGTTCTTTCCCGAACTGTGGAAGGTGCGCGACGAACTGACACGGATCGCGGACGAGGAGAAGTCGTAAAGCGGCGGCGCCACCCGCCGGTGCCGTTCGTGACGCCTAGACGGAATATCTTTCTTCACGCCCAGCCGGCGCCGCGCTCGCTCTTGTCCTGCCGCTGCGCGGTCACGATCTCCTCCATCCGCTTGAACAGCCCGCGCAGCTTCGCCGGAAACTCCGTCCCCTTCAACGTCGCTTGGCTGACGCACGCGACGCGGTACGCGCCCTCGCAGACCAGGCGGCGCGTGTCACGCTCGCGCGCCTCGAACCGATACGCGATCCGCCGCTCGGTCATCGATTCGACCGCGACTCCGATCTCCAGCACCTCCTCCGCGCGCGCCGGGGAGCGGAAGCGGCATGACGCGTCGACCCGCGGCATGAGGATCCCGAAGTCTTCGATCAGCTCCATCCGGGTGCGACCCAGCGCCCGGAACAACTCGTCCTCGGCTTCCTCGAAGAACCGAAGGAAGTTGCCGAACCAGACGATGCCCGCCGCGTCGGTATCGGCCCAGTGCACCCGAACGTTGACCCGGTAGAACGCGTCAGTCATCGTCGGCCACTCCCCGCTCGTAGGCAGCCACGAACTCGGGATCGCGACGTCTCAGCTTCTCGCGATCGATCCGTCCGCTCCGCGTCATCGCCTCGTAGGCGAACGGCAGTGGCGGCAAGTGGAGATAGTCCCCCATCTGCTCGAACCAGACCAGGCTGGACTCTGCGGCGTCCTGCAGACGGTCGACGATCGGCTTGCGCGCTTGCTCGAACGCCGGAAGCGCCGCCTCGGGCCGGCCGTCGTCCGCGAACGCCTTGGCCAGCGCGATCGCGTCTTCGAGCGCCAGCTTCGTCCCCGATCCGATCGAGAAGTGCGCCGTGTGCAGGGCGTCGCCCAGCAGAACGACGTTGCCGTCTTGCCAGTGCCGGTTCCGCACGAGCGGAAAGTTGATCCAGCGGACGAAGTTATTGGTCAGCAGCGGCTCGCCGTGCAGGTCGTCGGCGAATACTTCCTCGAGATAGGCGCAGGTCTCCTCGCCGGACTTGCCCTCCAGCTCCGCTCGTGCCCAGGTCTCCTCGGCGCATTCGACGATGAACGTGCTGGCGGTCTCGCTGAACTTGTAGGCGTGCGAAGCGAACGGCCCGGCCTCGGTCGCGTGGAACGTCAAGGTGAGTCCATGGAACAGCCGTGGTGTGCCCAGCCAGATGTACCTGTTCTTGCGCCGATCGATCGTCGGTTGCAGGCCGCCGCTGAACCACTGCCGAAGCAAGCTGTTGGCGCCATCGGCGCCAACGAGCAGGTCGTGCGGCGGAAGCTGCGCGCGGTCGGTGATGTTCGTGCCGAACCGGATTTCCACGCCCAGCTCGCGGCAGCGCGCGTGGAGGATATTGAGAAACGCGAGCCGGGCGATCCCGGAGAAGCGGTTGCCGTGGATCGACACCTTCTCGCCGCGGTGGACGATGTCGACGTTGTCCCAGGTCTGGCACGACTCGACGATCCGGGTGAATGAGGGCGCGTCGCTCGATTCCAGGTAGCCGAACGTCTGATCCGAAAACACGATGCCCCACCCGAACGTATCGTTCGGGCCGTCCCGCTCGAGGATGGTGATCTCGTGCAATGGGTCGAGCTGCTTCATCAGCACGGCGAAGTACAGCCCCGCCGGACCGGCGCCGACAATGCAGATCCTCATCGGGGCTCCCAGCGCGGCGCGATCAGCCGGCGCTGGCCGTCGTCGATCAACGCGACGTCCGCCGCATCCAGATCGATGCGGTCCCAGAGCTTGCAGGTCACGGCGCGATGCTTCTGATCGAGTCCTTCACAGTAGTTGGTGAACGCGCACCGGCGCACCTCGTCGCCGCGACCGGCACGGATCTTCCGGAACCAGTCGGGGTCGGCCAGCGACTGGCGAGCCGCCGCAACCAGATCCGCGTCGCCGCTCTGGAGAATCGCCTCGGCCTGATCGAACGCGTGGATCCCTCCGGCCACGACGATCGGCGTCGTGTGTCCGGCGGCACGCACCGCCCGCCGGATCTTACCGGACGGCGGCACGTTGCGGCCGAACGGCCCCTGCCGATCGGCGAGCACGGTCGGCATGCATTCCCACCCACTCGGCCCGGTGTAGGGATAGACTGCCCAGCCCACCTTCGGCGGCCTCGCATCCTCGAACTTGCCGCCGCGCGAGAGCGACAGGAAGTCGAAGCCGGCCTCGGCGAAGGCAACGCCGAAATACATCGCGTCGTCCACGTCATTGCCACCGTCGATGCATTCGTCGGTCAGGTAGCGGCAACCGACGACGAACGGATCCGTGACACGGGCGCGCACGGCCCGGTAGACCTCGAGCGGCAGCCGCGCCCGGCTGGCGCGGTCGCCGCCGTAGCCGTCGGACCGGTCGTTGCGGGCCGAGAGGAACGACGCCATCGTGTAGGCGTGGGCATAGTGAAGTTCGACGCCGTCGAAGCCGGCCTGCTCCGCACGGGCCGATGCCGCGGCGAAGATCTCCGGAAGCACCCGCGGAAGTTCCTCGACGTGTGGGAGGTCGACGTCGGTCACGCGCTCGCGATAGCCGACGCGCAGCGCCTCGAGCTCGCGAGGCGTGAGGACCGCCTCGTGTTCGGCGTCGCTCATCGCCTGCAGCGCCTGCCGGATATCGGCATCGGAACGGTCCGACCCGACGCGCGCCCGGTGATCGTCGGTGAGCGTCAGATACCGCTCGAAGTACTTCGTCTTGTCGGGCCGTCGGTGGATCGCGAGGAAGTCGATGATCTGCAGGAACAGCCGGGTCTGCCCTTGGCTTGCCCGCCGAACGACATCGACCAGTTTCGTCAGGCCCGGAATGAAGCGGTCGTGTCCGACTCTGAGCAGCCGTCCGCTCGGAACGTCGCGGACGCCGGTCGCCTCGACAACGATCGCCCCGGGCAGACCCTCGGCGAATCTGGCGTACCAGTCGAGCACCTCTGGTGTCACCAGACCGTCCTCGGTGGCGCGCCAGGGCACCATCGCCGGCACCCAGGTCCGTTCGCGGAGATCGAGCCGGCCGCTCCGGAGGGGGCTGAACCAGCGCGACGACGCCGCGTCCGCAGCACTCGGCGACCGCGCTGGCAGCAGGGCGTGCTTGATCCGTTCAGGCGGATGCCACATTCACCGGTTGACCGGCAGATCGAGGGCCGAGCGGTCGACGACCCGGCCGCCTTTGATGACCGACGCGATTCGCTTCAGATTGTCGACGTCGATGGTGGGGTCGGCGTCGAGAATAACCAGATCTGCCAGTTTGCCTGCTTCGATCGTCCCCATGTCGTCGAGGCGGCCGAGGAAGCGCGCGGCGTTACGTGTCGCGATGACGATCGCGTCAGCCGGTGGAATCCCGCCCTCGACCAGCAGCTCCAGCTCGCGGTGCACCGCCGGACCCGAGAACTGATCGGTGCCGCAGACGACGATGTCCTTGCCCACCGCGTGCAGTCGGCGCAGATTCTCTTGCGCGATCGGCGTCATCGTCCGCATCCAACTGGTACGTCCGTTCTCCTGCTCGCGCGCCCGCTGCTCGGTCCTCAGCCGCGCGATCTCCTCTGGTTCCACCGTGTCCCGGTAGAGCGCCTGGTCGAGATGCTCCGGGTGCTCGACCAGCCGGCTCGCAGCCTGGCCGATCGTGAGCGTCGACACGGTGGGAATCCGCCGGACGGCCATCATCTCGATGTAGGCGTCGCTGACGGGCGCCTGGATGATCGGGTGCGCGAGGGTATCGACACCGGCATAGATTGCGTCCCAGGCCGTCCGCTCGGTCGAGACGTGGATCGTCGATCGGATCCCCTGCTCGTGGTAGTGCCGGATGATGCGCTCGAGCAAATCGACCGGCAGCTGGTTGATGAGCGGCCGCATCATCCAGCCGTGCTCGTCCTGACCGATCTTCAGAATGTCGGGGCCCGTGGCAATGTGCTCGTCGAGCGTCGCCCGGTCGCGCGGCCACGCCTCGACCAGGTACGGCCCGCCGTGGCCGTTCGGGCTCGCCACGGTTCCGCCGGTCGCGAAGATTCTGGGCGCGACGATCTCGCCGCCTCGCTCCTTCCGGCGCAGTTGGAAGATGAACGCCGACCGATTGCCGGCATCGTAGATTGTCGTGACACCGGCGTAGAGGTAACTGTGCAGGCCGCGGATGCCCGTGCGTTCCTGCTCGGTCGTCACCGCACCGCCGTCCCGCCGACTGCCGCCACCGCGCAGATGGACGTGCATGTCCATCAGGCCGGGCACGACGAAGCGGCCGCGGCCATCAATGACCCGCGCGCCGTCGGGGACCGGCAGGTCGACGCCGCCGATCGCCGCGATCCGGTCACCCTCGATGACGACGGTCGCGTCGTCAACCGGCGCGCCGCCGTTACCGTCGATGAGCGTTGCGCCTCGAACGACGAGGATCGACGGCTGGGCCGCGGCGGTCGCCGCGAGCGCGGCGCCGAGGATGATCGTCAGGACGAATCGGAAGGCCGTGGGCATTTGATCACTTCTTCCGCGGAAAACAGGCGGATCATATCCGATGGCGCCGGGCGAGTCGGGCCTCGCCCGTCACACCTGTGACTACCGTACCGCCAGGTAGGTCTCGGCGAACCTCCGCCCCAGCTCGAGAATGCCGCCGGCGTCGTAGTGGACGCCGTCATCGTGTTTGGTGAGACCCGCAGTATCGACCAGGTGGACGCCCGCAATCTCAGCAGCCGCGTGGCGCTGAGCGGTCTGGACGACCGCCAACTCGGTGTAGCGTTCGGGTGACGGATTCGCCAGACCGAAGACGAAGGGTAGGTCCGGATCGGTCAGGTCGCGGCGGAACGCGGTCACGAGCGTTCGGAGGTTGTCGAAGTACTCGGCGGCCGGCCCGGGGAAAAGTGCATCACGCTCACCCTGCATCCAGAAAATCGCGCCGAACTCGACACCCTCACGGAAGCCCAGTGCATCGATAAGTTCGAGCAGCTGCTGGTACATCGGCCCCGCCGCGGCGTTCCCGGTGATCTCGGCGCGCGCCTCGCTCCACTCAGGCGCCCAGGCGAGCAACGAGGTCCCGCCGCGCGCATGCTTGACGAAGATCAGCTCTCGAGCGGGCAGCGCGTCGGCCAGCCGACGCGCCAGCGTGACCTCCGGCCCGAACCGCTCGCCGTCGAAAAGCCCTACCTCCCCTGTCTCGAGGTGGAGCGTCGCGTTCGTCGGGCCGACGCGCTCGTCGGCGGACAGCTCGGCGATCACGCCCTGCCCGACCATGTTCGACTGGCCGGCGAGGACGAAGACGATCGGCTCGGCGTTCTGCGCCGACGCCGACGCCGACAGCAGCAGCGCGGCCACGACGCCTAGCGGCCGCGACCAGCTGAGCGCCTTCATCGTTTCCGCTGCTCGAAGAGCCACTCGGCGAAGCCGGGCGACGCGTAGGCCGCGTCCCACGAGTTATGGCCGGTGCCGGGCAGCTCGGTGTAGCGGACCGGGGCGTCCACGGCCTGGAGGGCCGCCTGCATCTTCCGCGATTCCTCGACGCTCACAACCGTGTCCGATTCGCCGTGGAAGATCCAGATCGGCGTCTCGGCAAGATGTGACGCGACCTCCGCATGCGGGTCCGCCGCATCTGAGAAACCACCGTCAAAGCGACCGAGCGTACTGACGAAGCCGCAGATCGGCGCGACCGCCGCGAACCGATCGACATGGTGGTAGCCGAGATACCAGCTGCCGTTGCCACCCATCGAAAGGCCGGTCAGATAGATCCGCGCCGGGTCGGTGCGGTAATCGCCGACTGTCTGGTCGAGCGCCGCCATCGCCACATCGGCGATCCCGCCCTGCCAGCGCGTCTCGGTCGGTGCCTGCGGCAGGACGACGATCGCCGGGTAGCGTTCGGGCCACCGCCGGAGCGCCCGGCCGAGACCGACCTCGGTCTGGATGATCCCGTCATCGCCGCGCTCACCCGCGCCGTGAAGAAACAGGATCACCGGCCAGGTCACGTCAGGGTCGTAGTCACGAGGCACGTAGACCTGATACCTGTGGCTCGCGCCGTCAACGGTGACGGTGCGATCGAGAAACCCGGTCTCGACGTCCTGCGCAGCCAGCGGTGCGCCGAGCAGCAACGTCAGGATGATTAGCTTCATCGTCTGCAGCATTGATCTCGCTGGCTCCCTTCTTCATGTCAGAACAACCGCGACAGGGCGCCGGCGATTTCGTCGTGAAACGCGGCCCCGCCGCCCACCGCGAGTCCGCCGGCGATCACTTGCCAGGACAGCAACTGCTGGAGCAGCTTGAGCAGTTGCTCGGTCTTCGGCTGCTGTTCGGTCCAGATCGTCACCAGTAAGGACGCCAACGTGACCGCAACAGCAATGAGCGCAACAACTCCGAGTGCAGTAGCCATGTTGTCACCTCAACTGCGCTTCGAGACCCTTCAGGTCGCCCAGGACCCAGATGTCGGAGATCAGGTCGCCGTCGAACGTGAACAGGGCGCTGCCGGCCCAGCTGACTCTCCGGTCACTCGGAGGATAGCCCAGGAACTCGCCCCGGTGCACGCCGGTGAAGGTCATCCGCGCGAACACCTTGTTGCTCTCTTCGACCAGCTCGTCGATCACGCAGCGGTAGTCGCCGAGCGCGGCGTGCAGGACCGACGGGATCGCGCCGGTGTCGTGCGCATCCCAGAGCCGCTCGTAGAAGCGACGTGCCTGATCCTTCTGGCGTGTCAATTCGACCCTATGACGTTGGAGGCGTGCAGGTGCACGATCCGCCAGTCCCCGTCGCGAAGGGCCAGAACGAAGGTCCGTCTCGACAGCGATGATCCGTTCACGAGATGGAAGGTCGCGAGCGCGGCGTCACCGAAGACCTCTATCTCGAGATCGCGGGGTTCGAGCACTAAGTAGGGCGGACCGGGCCGGCTCGCGCGCCACTCGGCGACGACCTCGCGCATCTGCGGATCGAGTCCGCGCTGGCGACGATAGACCGCCACCCGGATCGGCTCGGCCGGCTCGCCGCCCATGATCGCCCGCGGGAAGACCGTGGCATCGGCGAACGCCGCTTCCATCGCGTCGACCTCGCCGTTCTCGAAGACACGCAGAAAATCGGTCAAGACCGCCTCGACTTCCTCGACTGGGTCCGAGGGCTGCGCCCAGCTCTCCAGGGGCCAGAGACCGACGCACAGGACGACGACCAGTGCCACGAGCGCCTGAGTCTCGAGTCGGCGCATCACGACGCTCCCTTTGTCGCGGGCTGGCCGACGGGCATCGCCGTCGCCGACATCGACGTGGGTGAGCCCGACGACGTCGCGCAGGAACGCGCGGTCGGCTTCGGGATCGGTGCTGTAGATGATCGAGTGGCCGCCGGTGATCATGGCCGCTACCCTCCGGCCGCAGTATAGCGGGGCGCCGGAATTCTGTATCCTTACGCCATGTTCGGACTGCCATGGTCGAGCATCCTCGTCCTGATCGCAATCCCGCTGGCCGTCATCGGCTACCAGTACTACATCTGCTGGCAGATCAAGACCGGCCGGCGGCAGTAGCGCATGACCCCCTCGAGCGTCGGCCTCACCGTCTTCACCGCCTACCTCGTCATCGTCATCGCCATTGCAGTCATGGCCGGACGGCAGCAGAAGAGCGAGGCCGACCTTTGGGTTGCCGGACGCCGGTTCGGCACCGTCGTGATGACGCTGGGAATGATGGCGGCCGTGATGCACGGCGGCTCGGTGCTGAGCGGCGTCGCGTTCGCCGGCGCGTTCGGCGGCGTGGCAATCCTGCCGCTGATGAGCTTCGCGCTCGGCTTCCTGGTCATCCTCGTCTTCTTCGCGCGGAAACTGCGGGAGATCGGCGCGTTCACGCTGCCCGACTACATGGGCGATCGGTTCGGCAGCCACACGCTGCGGGCGTTCAGCGCCTTCGTCGTCGCGGCGTCGAGCATCGTCTATCTCATCGCGCAGATCCGGGGGATGGGGCTCATCCTCGAAGGGCTGCTCGGATTTCCGCTCGTGCCGTCAATGGTGCTGGGCACGGCGCTCTTCATCTTCTATGTGGCGCTGGGCGGGATGCTGGCCGTCATCTGGACGAACATCCTGCAGTTTGTCTTCATGTGGATCGGTCTCATCATCATGATGCCGGCGGTCTACGCGGCGGCGGGCGGCCTAACCACAGTGATGCAGCGCGCCGAGGTCCTGGCACCCGGCTGGACGTCGGTGACGGGAACCTCGTGGTCATGGGGCTATTTGCTGTCGTGGTGGCTCGTCTGGTTCGTCGCCTACGCCACGCGGCTGGAACTGCTGACCAAGGTCTTCGTCGCGCGCGATTCGAAAGTCGCGCGATACGCGCTGCCGACGACCTGTCTGCTCATCAGCATCTTCATGCTCTACGGCAACCTCTACCTCGGCGGCGCGGCACGCATTCTCGTCTGGGACCAGATCGACCTGCCCGATCAGGCGTTCCCGGCGCTGTCGGCCGCCGTCCTCGGCCCCGTCGCCTCGGCCGTCGCGCTCACCGGCATCGCCAGCGCCGCGATGTCGACGACCGACTCGCTGCTGTTGCTCTCGGGTGCGGCCGTCGCCCACGACTTCCTGCGGAAGTCGGTTCACGAACCACGCGGCATCGCGCGCGACGAGCGCCACTACCTGCGGATCTCGCGCGTCACGATCGTCGTGATCGGAGCGATCGCGCTCATCGCGGCGCTGAACACGCCCGCGCTGATCCTGGCCATCGTCTCCTACGCCGTGGCGATGGTCGGAGCAACCTTCTTCTTCCCGCTCCTGTTCGGACTGACCTCACCGCGGACGACGCCGGCCGCCGCGACGGCGTCGGCCGTCGGCGGCTTCGCCATCACCGCCGTCTGGACCGGGCTCACGCTGGCCGAGGTCGGATGGGCCGTCGCGGTTCATCCGGTTGTGCCCGGCATGGCGCTGAGCCTCGCCCTGATCGTCGGTCTGACACCGATCACCCAGCCCGCGCCGCAGACCGCGGTCGAGAAGTTCTTCCGATAGGGCTAGCTCTACGGCGCGAGGGTGGGCGTTTGGTCTGGCGCGAGACTCGGCATTGCGCCGTCGATCCCGTCGGCGGCCGTCGAAACATGCGGAATTGAGTCTTTCCAGGGTGTGAGCCATTGAACGGCCGATCTTCCACCCACGAAGTCCATCCCAGCGGTCGAAGACCAAGGCGGCCGCCTCCCTAAGAAGGGATCGACTACCGCAACGCCCAGCCTCGCGCTGAGCACCAGTTGAGCACACGACGCACCCGCGGGTGGCGCCGGGTAGGGGGCCCCCCACGGGCGCGGAGGCCTTCGGCGGCTGCCAGCGCGACCGAGGCAAGGCGGTGAAGAGGCCGAGCACCCGTGGGGGAAGACCGGCGACAGGACCCGCGGCATCCGACTGGTCCGGTCAGCTAGTATTGACCGCACCATGACCGCGCCCGCGCTGCGCCGCCAGCTCGGCCTCTCGGCCGTCGTCGCCATCGTCGTCGGCGACATGCTCGGCTCGGGCATCTTCTTCACGCCGGGCGAGCTGGCTGCCGTCGCCCAGACGCCGGCGCAGGTCTACTTCTTCT